>NZ_JBVHVT010000182.1:0-4751 GCF_055564695.1 Streptomyces sp. NPDC029014 | reverse complement strand
CCCCTTTTGTTTTCAACAAGGGGGGGGGGGTGGGTGGGGGCCCCCCTTCTTGTTTCTTTGTGGGGTGTGGGGGGGGGGGGGGGGGGGGGGGGGGGGGGGTTTTTTCCCCCCCCCCCCCCCCCCCCGCTCCGTCACGTCCTACGGGTCGACTCTCGCGGGGCGACGGCCACGGAGGGGGGACCCGGACACCGGCGTCAGACGCCGATGTTCTTGCCGTCCTTGCGCCAGACCGACACCACGGCCGGGCGGACGATCTTGCCGGGGCCGTCGGGCCACACAGAGGCGGGCTTCTCGACGGACGCGCCGTCGATCTCGCCCGGGTGCTGCACGGAGACCAGGACGCGCTTGTCCTGGACCAGCGGGCCGCAGGTCTCGGCGCCGCGCGGCACGGTCAGGAACTGCTTCAGCTCACCGCGGCGCTCACCGGCGGTGGCGACGCCGAAGAGGCCGTCGTGGGAGCCGAGCTGGTTGCCGTCCGTGGAGATCCACAGGTTGCCGTGCGGGTCGAAGGCCACGTTGTCCGGGCAGGAGATCGGGCTGACCTTGTCCTTCGGGAAGCCCGCGAAGTACGTGGCCGGGTCGTTCGGGTCGCCGGCGACCAGGAACAGACGCCAGGCGAAGGCGTCGCCGGCCGGGTCGTCGAAGCTCTCGGCGAGCTCCAGGATCTGGCCGTGCTTGTTGGCGTTGCGCGGGTTGGCCTCGTCGGCGGCCGGCTGGCCGGCCTTGCCGCGGTTGGTGTTGTTGGTCAGCGCGACGTAGACGCGACCGGTGCGCGGCGACGGCTCGACGTCCTCGGGGCGGTCCATCTTGGTGGCGCCCACCTTGTCGGCGGCCTGGCGCGTGAAGACGTACACCTCCTCGGCGGTGATGCCCTCGACGTGCGAGACGTTGCCGGTGGCGAGCGGGATCCACACGCCGGTGCCGTCGAACTGGCCGTCCGACGGGTACTTGCCGCTGCCGTCGATCTGGTCGGCCGGGGAGTCGCCGGTCAGCTTGGCGACGTAGAGGGTGCCCTCGTCGAGCAGGGTGAGGTTGTGCTCCTTGGCGGCGCGACTGTCGCCCTTCATCATCCGCTTGCTGGAGACGAACTTGTAGAAGTAGTCGAAGCGCTCGTCGTCGCCCATGTAGACGACCGGGCGGCCGTCCTCGGTGAGGCGGGGCTGCGCGGCCTCGTGCTTGAAGCGGCCCAGCGCGGTGCGCTTGCGCGGCACCGAGTTCGGGTCGTACGGGTCGAGCTCGACGACCCAGCCGAAGCGGTGCGACTCGTTGGGCTCCTGGGCCACGTCGAAGCGCTTGTCGAAGCGCTCCCACTTGCGCTCGGAGGCGGCACCGGTGATGCCGTAGCGCTTCAGGCGGGCCGCCTGGACGGGCTCGGTGACGGAGCCGCCGTTGGCGAAGTACTGGTTGAAGTTCTCCTCGCCGTGGAGGGTGGTGCCCCACGGGGTGGTGCCGCCGGCGCAGTTGTTGAGGGTGCCGAGCACCTTGGTGCCGGACGGGTCGGCGGAGGTCTTCAGCAGGGCGCTGCCGGCGGCCGGACCGGTCATGCGGAACTCGCTGGTCGTGTGCAGGCGGCGGTTGAGCTGGTGGCGGTTGACCGCGGTCAGCTTGCCGCTGCGGTGGTCCTCCTGGACGACGACCACGGACAGGCCGTGGGCGGCCCAGGCGATCTCGACCTGCTCCTTGGTCGGATTCGCCGGGTCGTAGCCCTTGAACATCAGGACTTCGTCGGTGTACTCGTGGTTGGCGACGAGGAGCTGCTGGCGCTCGTAGCCGCTGCCGAGCGGGAGCAGGCTCAGGAAGTCGTTGTTGTAGCCGAACTGACCGGCCTGGGCGGCGGCGGTCTGCTTGTCGGAGTTGAAGCCCGGGGCACCCTTGACGATCGGGTCGCCCCACTTGATCACCACGTTCTGGGCGTAGCCCTCGGGGATGGTGACCTGGTCGGCGGTGTTCGGCGCGACGGGGGTGAAACGGAGGCCGCGGGCGGCCTGCCCGGCGGTGTCACCGGCGGCCTGCGCGTCGGCGGCCGTGGCGGCGGTGGCCCGCGAGCCGCTGCCGCCGACGGCGACGGCGGTGCCGGCGGCCGTGGCGACCGTGACGACGGCGGCGGAGCGCAGCATCGAGCGGCGGGACCAGGTGCGGGCGATGATGTCGCCGGCGTACTCGTTGTCGCTGGTGTTCGGTACCTCGTGGAAGCAGGCGTCGCCACAGCGGTAGCGACAGGTGAGGGCGGAGCGGCCGCCCCCATGCGGGTTGCCTATGAGCGGCAGAAGCTTGCGCACGAGTGTCCTCCGTAACTGCGCGGTTGCCGACGGGAATCGGCCGAATCCAGCGGTGACGGTAAGGGCGGGGTGCGCCGAACCGGCGGCCGACGGATGAACACCCGGTGAACCGGGTGCGTCGGGGCGGGAGTTCAGGGAGGGGGGGTGCCGCTCGGCGGGGCCGTTGTGGTGTGGTAAGGCTCTGTGCGGGCCCCACGCGGCAGGCGGTCAGGGGGAGCCCTCGTACGTGGTGGGCGGATCAGCCAAGATCCGTAAGAGAAGGCCGAAAAGGGCCTGGCGCCACGAGGGGCGCCCCTGCAGACGTTCCAGCCGAGGGGTCGATAACCTTACGTGTCCACTCTGGGCAGGGATCCACCGCGCAGCACGGACAAAAGACGCACGCACTCATGCGAAAGGCCTGGCCCATGGGTATTCGGAGCTTGTTGCGCAAGGTTTTCGGACGGACCGCCGAGCCGGTTCCGGAGACGACTGAGGCCACTACCCCTTCCACCTCATCAGCAGCCGTCCCGAGCCAGTCGGAACGGACTCCGCTGGACGCGGCGGCCGACCTGGTCGCCGCGTCGTTCGACAACCCGACGGTCCCGCCGCAGTCCGCTCCGCGCGACCGCGAGCCGGGCGCGCTCGTGACCACGCCGGCCTCGGACCCCACGGTCCCCGAGGCCCGCCGCCCCTTGTCCCCCACCCTCCCCGAGGCCCCGGCCCCCACTGCCGGGACGGCTACCTCTACCGCTGCCCCTGCGGCTCCCACTGCCACCGCGGCGCCCGCCGCCGAGGCCGTCACGCCCGCCGCCGAGGCCCCGCAGGAGCCGGTCGCCGCCGAAGCCGAGGCCGAAGCCGAGCCCGTCGCCACGGAGCCCGAGCCGGCCGAGGCCGAGCCCGTCGCCGCGGAAGCGCAGCCGGAGCCGGCCGATGCGGTCGTGGCCGCCGACGCCGTGGAGCCCGCTGCCGTGGAGCCCGCTGCCGTAACGGCCGAGGCGGCTCCGGCCGCTGAGGTGGAGCCGGCCGGAGCCGAGCCCGAGGCCGCCCTCGTGGAGGCGCAGCCGGAGGCCGAGCAGGCCGCGGTGGAGCCCTCCGCCGTCGAAGCGCAGGACGAGCCCGCCGAGGCGCCCGCGCCGCAGGAAGCCACTGCCGAGCCGGAGCCCGAGCCCGAGGCCGCCCTCGTGGAGGCGCAGCCGGAGGCCGAGCAGGCCGCGGTGGAGCCCTCCGCCGTCGAGGCGCAGGACGAGCCCGCCGAGGCGCCCGCGCCGCAGGAAGCCACCACCGAGGCGCAGCCGGAGCCCGAGGTCGAGCCCGTCGCCGCCGAGGCGGAGACCTCCGCCGAGGCAGAACCGGTCGCCGCCGAGGCGCAGGACGAGCCGGCGCCGCAGGAAGCCGTGGCCGATGCGGCAGTGGCTCCCGCCGAGGCCGAGCCCCAGGCAGAGCCTGAGCCCGAGGTCGAGGCCGTCGCCGCGGAGGCCGAGGCGGAGCCCGTCGCCGAGCAGGACGCGGCCGAGCCGGGCGCGGTCGAGCCGGAGGCCGTGGCTGCGGAGGCCGAGCCCCAGGCGGAGCCCGAGGCCGAGGTCGAGCCCGTAGCCGCGCAGGCCGACGCAGAGCCCGAGGCGGAAGCCGCAGTCGAGGCCGCCGCAGAGCCCGAAGCCGCGGCCGCGGAAGGCGGGGACGAGGCGGCGGACGGGCCCGCGCACAGTGCGGCGGTCGTGCGGAAGCGGGCGCCCGAGGTCGCGGCGGCCTACAAGGCGGCCGGACAGGTGCTCCGCACCAAGGGCAGGGCCGGGGCCCGGGCCAAGGTGTACCTGGTCCTGGACCGGTCCGGGTCCATGCGGCCGTTCTACAAGGACGGCAGCGCCCAGTACCTCGCCGACCACGCCCTCGCCCTCGCCGCGCACCTCGACGACGAGGCGACCGTGCACACCGTGTTCTTCTCCACGGACGTGGACGGCACCGCCGACCTGACCCTCGACACCCACTACGCCTCCTGGGTCGAAGGCCGTCACGCCGAGCTCGGCCGCATGGGCCGCACCAGCTACCACGTCGCCGTGGAGCAGGTCCTGGAGCGCTACCGCAAGGACGGCGACTCGGGCCCGGCCCTCGTCGTCTTCCAGACCGACGGCGCCCCCGACAACCGCCAGCCCGCCAAGCAGGCCCTGGCGGACGCGGCAGCGGCGGCCCCGGAGGTGCACTGGCAGTTCGTCGCGTTCGGCGACCACGACAACAAGGCGTTCGACTTCCTGCGCAAGCTGGACGCCGAGAACGCCGGGTTCTTCCACGCCGGTCCCGCTCCCTACGAGCTGACCTCGGCGGCCCTGCTCAAGGGCATGCTGGAGCGGTTCTAGGCAGCACGCACAGGCGTACGCGAACGGCGCCCCCGCCCGGGGGCCCCGGGGGGGGGGGCGGGGGGTTTTCTTGTTTCTTCCGCGGTGCGGGGGGGCCACCCTCAGACGGCCAGGACGTCTGGTGGGCCCGTCTTTAGACCCC
>NZ_JBVHVT010000181.1:0-4768 GCF_055564695.1 Streptomyces sp. NPDC029014 | reverse complement strand
TCGTTCGCCGACCGGAAGACCAAGCGGCTCAGCGTGAGCCACGCGTTCCACTCGCCGCACATGGACGGCATGCTCGACGCCTTCCGTCGGGTCGCTGAGGGGCTCACGTACGCCGCCCCCCGCATCCCGGTGGTTTCCAACCTGACCGGTGCCGTGGCGGGCGAGGAGATGGCCTCGGCCGACTTCTGGGTCCGGCACGTCCGCGAAGCGGTCCGCTTCCTCGACGGCATCCGCGCCCTCGAAGCCGCGGGCGTGACGACGTACCTCGAACTCGGCCCCGAAGGCGTCCTGTCCGCCCTCGCGCAGGACTGCGTCACCGACGGCACCACCGCAGCCTTCGCCCCCACGCTGCGCGCGGACCGTCCCGAGGCGGAGACGCTCACGACCGCGCTCGCCGAGGCCCACTGCCGGGGCGTCGAAGCCGACTGGAGCGCCTACTTCGCCGGGACGGGCGCGCAGCGCGCCGACCTGCCCACGTACGCCTTCCAGCGGGAGCGGTACTGGCCGGAGACGGGCACCCCGCTGCCGGGTGACGCCACCGGGCTCGGCCTCGCGACCGCCGGGCACCCGCTCCTCGGCGCGGCGGTGTCCCTCGCGGACGCCGGCGGCTGCGTTCTCACCGGCCGGCTCTCGCTGCGCACCCACCCCTGGCTCGCGGACCACGCGGTGATGGGCTCCGTACTCGTCCCGGGCACGGCCTTCGTGGAGCTGGCTCTGCACGCCGGCGAACGCGTCGGCGCGCCGGCGCTGGACGAGCTGACCCTCCAAGCGCCGCTGGTCCTGTCCGACGCGGGCGAAGCGGTGCAGGTCCAGGTCACGGTCGGGGCCCCGGACGGCACCGGCGGCCGCCCGGTCGCCGTGTACTCCCGCCCGGCCGACGCCGAGGACGAGCCGTGGCTGCGGCACGCCGCCGGTCTGCTCACCGACGAGGTCCGCGCGGCCGGCGCCGACCTGGGCGCTTGGCCGCCGGCCGGCGCCACGCCCGTCCCGGTGGCCGACGCGTACGAGCAGCTCGACGCCTCCGGTCTCCGCTACGGGCCCCTGTTCCAGGGGCTGCGGGCGGCCTGGCGCAGCGACGGCGCCCTGTTCGCCGAACTCGCCCTGGACGGACGCGCGCAGACGGACGCGGACGCGTTCGGAGTGCACCCGGCCCTGCTCGACTCCGCCCTGCACACCCTGGCACTGGACGGCGCCATCCTGGCCTCCGCGGCCGAGGACACCGACGCCGGTGCGGGCTCCGGTGCCGCGCGACTGCCGTTCGCCTGGAGCGGCGTACGGCTGCACGCCACCGGTGCGGCGGCGGCACGCGTCCGCCTCGTCCCGGCCGGCCCCGGCGCGGTCTCCCTGGACCTGGCCGACACGGCCGGTCAGCCCGTCGCCTCCGTGGACGCGCTGGCCCTGCGCGCGGTTTCGGCCGAGCAGATCGGCGCGGCGGTCCGCGACGGCCGCCCTGACTCCCTGTACCGGGTCGAGTGGACGCGGCTCCCCGCCGACCGCGCCGGCACCGCTCCGGCCGACGGGACCGGTGTCGTCGTCACCGACCTGCGCGCGGACGGCCCGACCGCGATGCCCGAAGCGGTACACGCGGCGACGGCCCGGGTTCTGGGGCTGCTGCAGGAGTGGCTGTCCGAGGACCGGTCCGAGGACGGGCGTCTGGTGTTCGTGACGCGGGGTGCGGTGGAAGCCGTGCCCGACGAGGGACTGCCGGATCCGGTGCACGCTGCGGTGTGGGGCCTGGTGCGTTCGGCGCACTCCGAGGACCCGGGCCGCTTCGTCCTCGTCGACGTCGACGACACCGGTGACGTACAGGACGCCCTGGCGGTCGCCCTGGCCTCCGGCGAGTCCGAGGTGGCCGTCCGCGGAGGCGCGGTGCTGGTGCCGAGGCTGGCCCGCGCCACGGCGCCCACCGGGCAGGGCGCTGCCGCCTGGGACGCCGAGGGCACGGTGCTGCTCACCGGTGCGAGCGGGTCGCTCGGTGCGCTGTTCGCCCGCCACCTCGTCACCGAGCGCGGCGTACGGCACCTGCTGCTCGTCAGCCGTCGCGGCGCGGCGGCCGAGGGCGCGGCCGACCTGACGGCCGAACTCGCCGCACTGGGCGCCGAGGCCACCTGGGCGGCCTGCGACGTCGCCGACCGGGAGGCACTGGCGGCCGTCCTGGCCGGCATCCCGGCCGAGCACCCGCTGACCGCGGTCGTGCACACCGCGGGTGTCCTGGACGACGGCGTGATCGGCTCCCTGACCGCCGAACGGGTCTCCGCGGTGCTCCGTCCGAAGGTGGACGCGGCCTGGAACCTCCACGAGCTGACCCGCGGCCTCGACCTGTCCGCGTTCGTCCTGTTCTCCTCCGCCGCGGGCGTCTTCGGCAACGCCGGCCAGGCCAACTACGCGGCCGGCAACGCCTTCCTGGACGCCCTCGCCGCCCACCGCCGGGCCGCCGGCCTCCCCGGCACCTCGCTGGCCTGGGGCCTGTGGTCCGAAGCCGGTGGCGGCATGGGAGCCACGCTGGACGCCGAGGACGTCTCGCGGCTGGGCCGCGGCGGGGCGGACGCCCTGTCGGCATCCGAAGGCGCGGCCCTGTTCGACGCCGCGTCGGCCGCCGGACAGCCGCCGCTGCTGGTCCCCGTGAAGCTGGACCTCGCGGCGCTGCGTGCCCGGGCCGGCAGCGGGATGCTCCCGCCGCTGCTGTCCGGCCTGGTGCGCACGCCCGTACGCCGGGCGGCCGTCGCCGGCGGCCCCGTCGGCGACGCGGGCGGACCCGCGGCCCGGCTCGCCGGGATGACGGCCGCCGACCAGGGGGCGTTCGTCCTGGACCTGGTGCGCACCCAGGTCGCCTCCGTGCTCGGCTACGCCGGGCCGGACGCGGTCGAGGCCGACCGCTCCTTCCGCGAGCTCGGCTTCGACTCCCTCACCGCCGTCGAACTGCGCAACCTGATCGGCACCGCGACCGGGCTGCGCCTGCCGGCCACCCTCGTGTTCGACTACCCGACCTCCACGGTCCTGGCCGGCCACCTGCGGTCCGAGCTGCTCGGCGCGACCCCCGCGGCACCGTCGGCGGCGGTCGCCGCCGCGGTCCGCGACGACGAGCCCATCGCCATCGTCGGCGTGGGCTGCCGCTACCCCGGCGACGTGCAGTCGCCCGAGGACCTGTGGCGGCTCGTCCTCGACGGCCGCGACGTCATCTGCGGGTTCCCCGAGGACCGCGGCTGGGACATTGACGGCCTGTTCGCCGACGACCCCGACCAGGAGGGCACCAGCTACGCCCGCGAGGGCGGCTTCCTCTCCGACGCGTCCGCCTTCGACGCGGCGTTCTTCGGGATCTCCCCGCGCGAGGCCGTGGCGATGGACCCGCAGCAGCGGCTCCTGCTGGAAACCTCGTGGGAGGCCTTCGAACGCGCCGGCATCGACCCGCGCGCCCTGCGCGGCACCCAGACCGGCGTCTTCGCCGGCGTCATGTACCACGACTACGCCACCCGGCTCGCCGTCCTGCCCGAGGGCGTGGGGGGCCTCCTCGCCACCGGTACCGCGGCCAGCGTCATCTCCGGCCGCCTGTCGTACACCTTCGGCCTGGAGGGCCCGGCGGTCACCGTCGACACCGCCTGCTCCTCCTCCCTCGTGGCCCTGCACCTGGCCGTTCAGGCGCTGCGCAACGGGGAGTGCTCGCTCGCCCTCGCGGGCGGGGTGACGGTGATGGCGTCCCCCGGGGCGTTCCTGGAGTTCAGCCGACAGCGGGGCCTCGCCGCCGACGGCCGCTGCAAGGCGTTCTCCGCCGACGCCGACGGCACGGGCTGGTCCGAAGGCGCCGGCGTGCTGCTCGTGGAGCGGCTCTCCGACGCCCGCCGCAACGGCCACCAGGTCCTCGCCGTGGTCCGCGGTACGGCCATCAACCAGGACGGCGCCTCCAACGGCCTCACCGCCCCCAACGGGCCCTCTCAGCAGCGCGTCATCCGGCAGGCCCTCGCCAACGCCGGCCTGACCGCCGCCGACGTGGACGCCGTCGAGGCGCACGGCACCGGCACGACGCTGGGCGACCCGATCGAGGCCCAGGCGCTGCTGGCCACCTACGGCCAGGACCGCCCGGCCGACCGGCCGCTGCTCCTCGGCTCCGTCAAGTCCAACATGGGTCACACCCAGGCCGCCGCCGGTGTGGCCGGCATCATCAAGATGGTCATGGCCATGCGCCACGGCACGCTGCCCAAGACCCTGCACGTGGACGAGCCCACCCCGCACGTCGACTGGGCGGGCGGAGCAATGACGCTCCTGGACACGGCCACGGCCTGGCCGGAGACGGGACGTCCGCGCCGCGCCGCGGTCTCCTCCTTCGGCTTCAGCGGCACCAACGCCCACGTCGTCATCGAGCAGGCCCCCGAGCCCGCCGACTCCGACGAGTCCGCGACGCGGCAGCCGGAGCCCACGCGGGCGCCCGGCAACCAGCCGTGGCTGCTGTCGGCGAAGGACCCGCAGGCCCTGCGCGAGCAGGCCGCGCGCCTGGCGGCGCACGCGGCCGACCACCCCGAACTGTCCCTCACGGACATCGGCTACTCCCTGGCCGCGAGCCGGACCGCCCTCGACCGCCGGGCCGCGGTCGTCGCCGAGGACCGCGACGGTTTCCTGGCCGGCCTCGCCGCACTCGCCGAAGACAGCCGGCCGGCCGGAGTGCTCGAAGGCGCACCCACCGCCGGGAAGCTGGCCTTCCTGTTCACCGGGCAGGGCAGCCAGCGCCTCGGCACGGGCCGCGAACTGTACGCCGCCCACCCGGTGTTCGCCGCCG
>NZ_JBVHVT010000180.1:0-4894 GCF_055564695.1 Streptomyces sp. NPDC029014 | reverse complement strand
TCCGGTCCAGCAGTTCCTTGTCCGACCCGAACAGCACGTCCTTCAAGGGCCGTTCGAGGAGCGGGTCGAGTCGCTCGCACACCGCGTCCAGCGCGTCGGCGAACACCGGGTGGGCGGCGTACAGTTCGCGGCCCGTGCCGAGGCGCTGGCTGCCCTGCCCGGTGAACAGGAAAGCGGTCCTGCCGCTCCTGGCGGCCGTGTCCCGGACCAGCCCGGGGGCGGTCCGTCCGGCGGCGAGCGCGTCGAGGGCGGTGGCGGCCGAGTCGCGGTCCGTCGCGACGACCACGGCACGGTGGTCGAAGGCGGCGCGGGTCGTGGCCAGGGAGTGGGCGAGGTCCGCGAGTGCGAGGTCGGGCCGGTCATCCAGGTGGGCGCGCAGGGCTCCGGCCTGGGCGGCGAGGGCGTCCGCCGTGCGGCCGGCCAGCCGCAGGGGCAGTACGGCCGGCACCGGCGCGGACTCCGGGGCTGCGGGCAGGGCGGCCTCCGGGGCCGGGGCCTGCTCGATGATGGTGTGCGCGTTGGTGCCGCTGATGCCGAACGAGGAGACGCCGGCCCGGCGCGGCCGGCCCGTCTCCGGCCACGGCACGGGCCCGGTGAGGAGCCGGACGGCGCCTTCCGACCAGTCGACGTGCGGCGACGGCTGCTCCGCGTGGAGCGTCTGCGGCAGCACGCCGTGCTGCATGGCCAGCACCATCTTGATCACGCCGGCGACACCGGCAGCGGCCTGGGTGTGTCCGAGGTTCGACTTGATGGAGCCGAGGAGCAGCGGCCGGTCCTCTGGCCGGTCCTGGCCGTAAGTGGCCAGCAGCGCCTGGGCCTCGATCGGGTCGCCCAGCGTCGTGCCGGTGCCGTGCGCCTCGACGGCGTCCACGTCGGTGACCGTCAGGCCGGCGCTCGCGAGGGCGGCGCGGATGACCCGCTGCTGCGAGGGGCCGTTCGGGGCGGTCAGGCCGTTGCTCGCGCCGTCCTGGTTGATAGCGGAGCCGCGGACCACCGCGAGCACGGGGTGGCCGTTGCGGCGGGCGTCCGACAGCCGCTCGACGAGCAGCATGCCCACGCCCTCGCCCCAGCCGGTGCCGTCGGCGTCGGCCGAGAAGGCGCGGCAGCGGCCGTCGGCGGAGAGGCCGCGCTGCCGGCTGAAGCCGACGAACGTACCCGGGGTGGCCATGACGGTGACGCCGCCCGCGAGGGCCAGGTCGCATTCGCCGCTGCGCAGGGCCTGGACGGCCATGTGGAGCGCGACGAGCGAGGACGAGCAGGCGGTGTCGATGGTGACCGCGGGACCTTCGAGGCCGAAGGTGTACGAGATGCGGCCGGAGGCGATGCTGCCGGTGCTGCCGGAGCCCAGGGAGCCGTCCGCGCCGTCGGCGGAGCGCTCCAGCAGGGTGGCGTAGTCGTGGTACATCACGCCGGCGAAGACGCCGGTGCGGCTGCCGCGCACGCCGGCCGGGTCGATGCCGGCCCGTTCGAACGCCTCCCAGGTGGTTTCCAGCAGGAGCCGCTGCTGGGGGTCGGTGCCGACGGCTTCGCGGGGGCTGATCCCGAAGAACGTCGGGTCGAACCCTGCGACGTCGTGCAGGAAGCCGCCGTGGCGGGTGTACGAGGTGCCGGGGTGGTCGGGGTCGGGGTGGTACAGCCCGTCGACGTCCCAGCCGCGGTCGGCCGGGAAGCCGGTGATGGCGTCGCCGCCGCTCTGCAGCAGCCGCCACAGCTCCTCGGGCGTGGTGACGCCGCCGGGGTAGCGGCAGCTCATGGCCACGATCGCGATCGGGTCGTCGGCACCGGCCGCGCCGCCCCGCCCGGTGGCGGGTGCGTGCGGGGCGTGGGACGCCCGGTCGTCGGCCGCGCCGAGTTCGGCGGCCAGGTGGCGGGCGAGGACCAGCGAGGTCGGGTAGTCGAAGATCAGCGTGGCGGGCAGGCGGCGGCCGACGGCCCCGCCGAGCCGGTTGCGGAGTTCGACGGCGGTGAGGGAGTCGAAGCCCAGTTCGTTGAAGGCCTGTTCGGGTTCGACGGCGTCCGGGCTGCCGTGGCCGAGGACGTCGGCGACGTGGCTGCGGACGAGGTCGAGGAGCAGCCGCTCCCGCCCGGCGGCGTCGAGGCCGCGGAGGCTCCCCTCCAGGGCGGACGGCTCCGCCGTACGGGTGCGGCCGAGGGCACCTGCCCCGGCCGCGAGGCGGCGTACGGGGGTGCGGACCAGGCCGCGCAGCAGCGGGGACACGCCCGAACCGGCGGCGGGCAGGGTCAGCCGCATCGGCACGAGCAGGGCCCGCCCGGCGTCGTGCCGGGCGCTGCCGTCAGCGCCGTCGGAGCCAGTGTCGGAGCCGGCTGCGGCGAGGGTGTCGGCGAGGTCGAGGAGGGCGAGGCCGTCGGCGGCGGTGAGCCCCTGCACACCGCCCCGCTTCATCCGTTCCAGGTCGGCCCGGTCCAGGGCGCCGGCCATGCCGTCAACGTCCTCCCACAGGCCCCAGGCCAGGGAGACGGCCGGGAGGCCGTGGGCGCGGCGGTGCTGGGCGAGGGCGTCCAGGAAGGAGTTGGCGGCGGCGTAGTTGCCCTGGCCGGGGGCGCCGAACACACCGGCGGCCGAGGAGAACAGCACGAAGGCCGACAGGTCGGCGCCGCGGGTCAGCTCGTGCAGGTGGAGGGCGGCGTCCGCCTTGGGCCGCAGAACGGTGTCGAGGCGTTCCGCGGTGAGGGAGTCGATGACACCGTCGTCGAGGACGCCGGCCGTGTGGACGACGCCCGTCAGCGGGTGATCCGCCGGGATGCCGGCCAGGGCGGCGGCGAGCGCCTCCCGGTCGGCGGCGTCGCAGGCGGCCCAGGTGGCTTCGGCGCCCAGGTCGGCGAGTTCGCGCGTCAGGTCGGCGGCCCCGGGGGCGCTGTCGCCGCGGCGGCTGAGCAGCAGCAGGTGCCGTACGCCGCGCTCGGCCACGAGGTGCCGGGCGACGAGCCGGCCGAGGGTGCCGGCCGCGCCGGTGATGAGGACGGTGCCTTCGGCGTCGTACGCGGGCGCCCCGGCCGCTGCTGCGGCTGCCGTGTCAACGGCAGTCCTGACGAGGCGGGGTGCGTGGACCGTGCCCGCCCGCAGGGCGAGCTGCGGCTCCTCGGAGGCGAGGACGGCGTCCAGGACGGAACCGGACAGTTCGGCCTGCGGCGCGTCGGTGTCGACGAGGACGAAGCGGCCCGGGTGCTCGGCCTGGGCGGAGCCCACCAGGCCCCGGACGGCGGCGTGCACGGGGTCGGCCGCGCCGTCGCCGGCGTGGACGGGGACCGCGCCGTGCGTGAGGAGGACGAGGCGGCTGTCGGCGAGCCGGTCGTCGGCGAGCCAGTGGTGCAGCAGCCGGAGCGTGTCGTGCGTGGCCGAGTGGACGGCCCCGGGGGTCAGCTCCGCGGCGGTGGAGAGGCGTACGAGGACGGTGCCCGGAACCGGGGCGTCGGTGTCGGTGGCGGTGGCGGTGTCGAGGGCTGCTGCCAGCGCCTCGGCGGCGTCGCGCCCGTCGAGGACGAGCACGGGCTCCTCGGCGGCACCGGGGGTGCCGTCGGCCGCACCGGGGAGGGTGAGCGGCGTCCACTCCACGTGGAACAGGTGGTCGTGGGGGCCGCCCGTACCGGTGTGCAACTGCTCGGCCGAAACGGTGCGCAGGGTGAGTGCGGCGATGTCGGCGACGGGCTGTCCGGCGCCGTCGGCGAGGGCCAGCGACACCGAGTCCGGTCCGGCCGGGGAGAGCCGTACGCGCAGGGTGGATGCGCCCACGGCGTGCAGGGACACGCCGGTCCAGGAGAACGGCAGCCGGCCGCTGCCGGTGTCCTCGACGAGTCCGGCGAGGCCGATGGTGTGCAGGGCGGCGTCGAGCAGGGCGGGGTGCAGGCCGAAGCGGTCGGTCTCGGACCGCAGTTCCTCGGCCGGTTCGACCTCGACGTAGGTCGCGTCGCCGCTCGTCCAGGCCGCGCGGACGCCCTGGAAGGCCGGGCCGTAGTGCAGCCCGGCCGCGGCGAGTCCGGCGTACAGCTCGTCGACGGGCAGCGGGGTGGCGTCGGCCGGCGGCCAGGTGGCGGGGGCGAAGGAGGGCTGCGGGGCGCCCGCCGCGAGGACGCCGTCGGCGTGCCGGGTCCACGGCAGCTCGGCCGCGTCCGGGCCGGCTGCGGCGCCGTCGGCGGGTTCGGGGCGGGAGTGGACGCCGAGGGAGCGGCGGCCGGTGGCGTCGGGGGCGCCGACCCACAGCTGTACCTGGACGCCGCCTTGCGCGGGCAGGACGAGCGGGGCGTGGAGGGTGAGTTCCTCCAGGAGGTCGCAGCCGACCTGGTCGCCGGCCCGGATCGCCAGCTCCACGAAGGCGCTGCCGGGCAGCACGGCCGAGCCCATGACGGCGTGGTCCGCGAGCCAGGGGTGGGTGTCGAGCGAGAGCCGGCCCGTGTAGAGGAAGCCGTCGAGGTCGGCGAGGGCGACGGCGGCGCCGAGCAGCGGGTGTCCGGCCGTGCCCAGGCCGGCCGCGGAGACGTCGGCGGGCGGGCGTCCGGCATCGAGCCAGTACGGCTCGCGCTGGAAGGCGTACGTGGGGAGGTCGACGCGCCGGGCGCCGGTTCCGGCGTAGTACGCGTCCCAGTCGACGGCCGTGCCGCGGACGTGCAGCCGCGCCAGGGCCCCGGTCAGGGTGTCGGTCTCCGGGCGGCCGGTGCGCAGGACGGGGACAAAGGCCGTGGTGTCGGTGTGGTCGGGCAGACAGTCCTGGGCGAGGGCCGAGAGGACGGCGTCCGGGCCGATCTCGACGAAGTGGACGGTGTTGCGGGCGGCGAGGGCGCGCATGCCGTCGAGGAAGCGGACCGCTTCGCGGACGTGCCGGACCCAGAAGTCGGCCGAGGCCATCTCCTCGCCCGCCACGGCACCGGTCAGGTTGGA
>NZ_JBVHVT010000179.1:0-5002 GCF_055564695.1 Streptomyces sp. NPDC029014 | reverse complement strand
CCAACTACGCGGCGGCCAACACCTTCCTGGACGCCCTGGCCGCGCACCGCCGGGCTGCCGGCCTGGCGGGCACCTCGCTGGCCTGGGGCCTGTGGACCGGCGTCGGCGGCATGGGCGGCGAGCTCACCGCCGGCGACCGCGAGCGCATCAACCGCGGCGGCATCGGCACCCTCACCCCCGAGACCGGCCTCGCCCTCTTCGACGCGGCCCGGCGCACCGCCGACCCGCTGCTCGTCCCGCTCCCGCTCGACCTGGCCGCCCTGCGCGCCCAGGCCCGTACCGGCATGGTCCCCGACCTGCTGCGCGGCCTGGTCCGCGTACCGGCCCGCAGGGCCGCCGCGGGACAGGGCGCCACCGGTGACGGTTCCGCGTTCCGCACCCGGCTGGCCGGGCTGCCCGCCGAGGAGCGGGAGACCGCCCTGCTGGACATGGTCCGGGCCGAGGTGGCCGCCGTCCTCGGCCACGCCTCCACCGACGAGGTGCCGGCCGACCGGGCGTTCAAGGAGCTCGGCTTCGACTCCCTGACCTCCGTCGAGCTGCGCAACCGGCTCGGCGCCGCCACCGGCGAGCGGCTGCCCGCCACGCTCGTCTTCGACTACCCGACCCCGAGCGCGCTCGCCGGCTACCTGATGGCCGAGGTCCTGGGCCTGGCCGCGGACGAGCTCACGACCGCAGGCGCGACGGCGCCGGCCGTCTCCCCGGGCGCCCCGCTGCACGAGGACCCGATCGCGATCGTCGGCATGGGCTGCCGCTACCCCGGCGGGGTCGATTCCCCCGAGGACCTGTGGCGCCTGGTGGCTGGCGGCATCGACGCCATCTCGGAGTTCCCGCAGGGCCGCGGCTGGGACCTGGAGTCGCTCTACGACCCCGACCCGGACGGCAAGGGCACCAGCTACACCCGCTCCGGCGGCTTCCTGCACGACGCGGGCCGCTTCGACCCGGCGTTCTTCGGGATCTCCCCGCGCGAGGCCGTGGCGATGGACCCGCAGCAGCGCCTGCTGCTGGAGACCTCCTGGGAGGCGTTCGAGCGGGCCGGCATCGACCCCGCCACCGTGCGCGGCAGCCGGACCGGCGTCTTCGCGGGCATCATGTACCACGACTACGCCACCCGGATCACCTCCGTACCGGACGGCGTCGAGGGGTACCTCGGCACCGGCAACTCCGGCAGCATCGCCTCCGGCCGCGTCTCCTACGCCTTCGGGCTGGAGGGGCCGGCGGTCACCGTCGACACGGCCTGCTCCTCCTCCCTCGTCGCCCTGCACTGGGCGATCCAGGCGCTCCGCAACGGCGAGTGCACCATGGCACTGGCCGGCGGTGTCACGGTCATGTCGACCCCGGGCACCTTCACCGAGTTCAGCCGCCAGCGCGGTCTGGCCGCCGACGGCCGGATCAAGTCCTTCGCGGCGGCCGCCGACGGCACCAGCTGGGCCGAGGGCGCGGGCATGCTGCTCGTCGAGCGGCTGTCGGACGCCCGCCGCAACGGCCACCCGGTGCTCGCCGTGGTCCGCGGGTCGGCGATCAACCAGGACGGCGCATCCAACGGCCTGACCGCCCCCAACGGCCCGTCCCAGCAGCGCGTCATCCGGCAGGCCCTCGCCTCCGCCGGGCTGAGCAGCGACCGCATCGACGTGGTCGAGGCGCACGGTACGGGCACCACCCTCGGCGATCCGATCGAGGCGCAGGCCCTGCTGGCCACCTACGGCCGGGAGCGCGACGCCGACGAGCCGCTGTGGCTCGGGTCGATCAAGTCCAACATGGGCCACACGCAGGCCGCCGCCGGTGTCGCCGGCATCATCAAGATGATCATGGCGATGCGGCACGGGGTCCTGCCGAAGACCCTGCACGTGGACGAGCCGACCCCGCACGTGGACTGGGAGGACGGCGCCGTCTCGCTGCTGACCGAGCCCGTGCCGTGGCCCGAGACCGGCCGCCCGCGCCGCGCCGGTGTGTCGTCCTTCGGCATCAGCGGCACCAACGCCCACACGATCATCGAGCAGGCCCCGGAGGACCGCGTCCCGACCGCGGCGGACGACCGTCCGGCGCCCATGCTGCCGTACGTGCTGTCCGCGAAGTCGGCGGACGCGCTGCGCGGCCAGGCGGCCCGCCTCCGCGCCCACCTGGAGGGCGCGCCCGAGGCAGGCAGCGTCGACACGGCCTACTCGCTGGCCACCCGCCGCGCCGCCTTCGACCACCGCGCGGTGGTCGTGGCCGCCGGCCGGGACGAGCTGCTGCGCGGCCTCGCCGCCCTCGCGGACGGCGACCCGGCCCCGGCCGGGGTCACGCGGGACACCGTGGGCGCCGCCGGCGCCGGGAGGCTCGCCTTCCTGTTCACCGGGCAGGGCAGCCAGCGCCCCGGCACCGGCCGGGAGCTGTACGCCACCCACCCGGTGTTCGCGGCCGCCCTGGACGCGGTGTGCGCCGAGCTGGACCCGAGGCTCGGACTCCCGCTGAAGGACGTGCTGTTCGGCGACGACGCGGCCCTCCTCGACCGTACGGAGTACACCCAGCCGGCGCTGTTCGCCGTCGAGGTGGCCCTGTTCCGGCTGCTGGAGTCCTGGGGCGTGAAGCCGGACTTCCTGTCCGGCCACTCCGTCGGCGAGATCGCCGCCGCCCACGTGGCGGGCGTGTTCCCGCTGGCCGACGCCTGCGAACTGGTCGCCGCCCGGGGCCGGTTGATGCAGGCCCTCCCGGCCGGCGGTGCGATGGTGGCCGTCCAGGCCGCGGAAGACGAGGTCGCGCCGCTGCTGACCGACGCCGACCGTGTCGACATCGCCGCGGTCAACGGCCCGCAGTCGGTGGTCGTCGCCGGTGACGAGGACGCGGCCGCAGCCGTCGCCGCGCAGTTCGAGGCGCGGGGCCGCAAGACCAAGCGGCTCACCGTCAGCCACGCCTTCCACTCGCCGCACATGGACGGCATGCTGGCCGACTTCCGGAAGGTCGCGGAGGGGCTGACGTACGCCGCCCCGCGCATCCCGGTCGTGTCCAACCTGACCGGCGCCCCCGTCACCGACGAGATGGCCTCCGCCGACTTCTGGGTACGGCACGTCCGCGAGGCCGTCCGCTTCCTCGACGGCGTCCGCGCCCTGGAGGCCGCGGGCGTGACCACGTACGTCGAGCTCGGCCCCGACGGGGTGCTCTCGGCGATGGCCCAGGACTGCCTCACCGAGGAGGGCACGGCCGGCTTCGCGCCCGTGCTCCGTGCCGGCCGCCCCGAGCCCGAGACCCTGGCGACCGCCCTCGCCCGGGCCCACGCCCGCGGCACCGCCGTGGACTGGGAGGCGTACTTCGCGCCGACCGGCGCCCGCCAGGCCGAACTGCCCACCTACGCCTTCCAGCGCGACTGGTACTGGCTCGACTCCGCCGTCGGCGCGCAGCACGCCCCGGGCGACGCCGCAGGCTTCGGCCTCGGCGCGACCGACCACCCGCTGCTCGGCGCGGCCGTCGAACTGCCCGACTCCGACGGCTACCTGTTCACCGGCCGGCTGTCGACGGCCACCCAGCCCTGGCTCGCGGACCACGCCGTCCTCGGCTCGGTCCTCCTGCCCGGCACCGCCTTCGTGGAGCTCGCGGTCCGCGCCGGCGACCAGGTCGGCTGCGCGGTCCTGGAGGAGCTGACCCTGGAAGCCCCGCTGGTCCTGCCCGAGCGCGGCGGCGTCCAGCTGCGGCTCTCCGTCGCCGCGGCCGACGACTCCGGGTGGCGCGCCCTGTCCCTGCACTCCCGTGACGAGGACAGCGCCGCCGACCAGACGTGGACGCGGCACGCCACGGGCGTCCTCGCCCCCGGCACCGCCGACCCCGCGACCCCGGCGGCCGACCTCACGGCCTGGCCGCCGGCCGGAGCCGAAGCGGTGGACCTCGACGGCCTCTACGAGGGCCTCGCCGCCGCCGGCTTCGACTACGGCCCCGCCTTCCAGGGCCTGCGCTCCGCCTGGCTGCACGGCGACGCCGTGTACGCTGAGGTGGGCCTGGACGAGGAGACCGCCGGCACGGCCGACTGGTTCGGCCTCCACCCGGCCCTCCTCGACGCCACCCTCCACGCGGCCGGCCTCGGCTCCCTCGTCGAGAACACCGGCCAGGGGCGGCTGCCCTTCGCCTGGAGCGGAGTCCGGCTGCACGCCGCCGGCGCCTCCGCGGTACGGGTCCGGCTGGCCCCGGCCGGCCGCGACGCAGTCGCACTGGAGCTCGCCGACCCGGCGGGCGCACCCGTCGCCTCGGTCGCCTCGCTGGCGCTGCGCGCGGTCTCGCCGGAGCAGATCGGCGCGGCCCGCAGCGGCCGCCAGGAGTCGCTGTTCCACGTGGAGTGGACGGCCGTGCCGGTCACCCCGGTCTCCGCGGCCGAGCAGCGCCCCTGGGCCCTGCTCGGGGCCGGCCACCCGGGCCTGGACGCCGTCGGCGTCCGCTACGAGGCCCACGACTCCCTCGCCACCCCCGCGGACCCGGCCGTGGTGTGCGTCCCGCTGTCCCCGGCCACCGGTGCGCAGGACGTCACGGCTGCGGTGCACGCCGAGACCGGACGGGTGCTGGCACTGCTCCAGCAGTGGCTGTCCGACGAGCGGTTCGCGGACTCCCGCCTGCTGGTCCTGACGCAGGGCGCGGTCGCCGCCGTACCGGGCGAGGGCCCGACGGACCTGGTGCACGCCGCGGCGTGGGGTCTGCTGCGGTCCGCGCAGTCGGAGAACCCGGGCCGGATCGTCCTGGCCGACACCGACGGCGGCGACGCGTCCCACCGCGCACTGCCCGCCGTACTGGCCTCGGGCGAGTCCGAGGTGGCGGTGCGTGAGGGCGCGGTGCTGGTGCCGAGGCTGGCGCGGACCACGGTCGCGGTCGCTGACGCGGCTGCCGTGTGGGACGCCGAGGGCACGGTGTTGGTGACGGGTGCGAGTGGTTCGCTGGGCGGGCTGTTCGCCCGTCACCTGGTGGCCGAGCAGGGTGTCCGGCGTCTGCTGCTGGTGTCCCGTCGCGGTGGGGCGGCGGAGGGTGCTGCGGAGCTGTCGGCGGAGCT
>NZ_JBVHVT010000178.1:0-5007 GCF_055564695.1 Streptomyces sp. NPDC029014 | reverse complement strand
CCGCGTCCACGGGCTCCACCTCGGGGGCCTGCTCGACGATCACGTGCGCGTTCGTGCCGCTGAACCCGAACGACGACACGCCCGCACGCCGCGGGGCTCCGGTCTGCGGCCAGGGGACGCTCTCGCCGATCAGCGAGACGGCGCCCGACTCCCAGTCGACGTGCGGGGTCGGCTCGTCCAGGTGGAGGGTCTTGGGCACGATGCCGTGGCGCATCGCCTCGACCATCTTGATGATGCTCGCGACGCCGGCGGCGGCCTGGGTGTGCCCGATGTTGGATTTGACGGAGCCGAGGAGCAGCGGCCGGTCGGCGGGGCGGTCCTGCCCGTACGCGGCCAGCAGGGCCTGCGCCTCGATCGGGTCGCCCAGCGTCGTTCCCGTGCCGTGGGCCTCGACGACGTCCACGTCGGCGGCGGCCAGGCGGGCGTTGGTGAGCGCCTGGTGGATGACGCGCTGCTGCGAGGGCCCGTTGGGGGCGGTCAGACCGTTGGAGGCGCCGTCCTGGTTGACGGCGGAGCCGCGGATCACGGCGAGCACCGGGTGCCCGTTGCGCTGGGCGTCGGACAGCTTCTCCACGAGGAGCATGCCGACGCCCTCGCCCCAGCCGGTGCCGTCGGCGGCGGCCGCGAACGGCTTGCAGCGGCCGTCGGGGGCCAGCCCGCGCTGGCGGCTGAACTCGGTGAAGGTGGCGGGGGTCGCCATGACGGTGACACCGCCGGCGAGGGCCATGGAGCACTCCCCCGCCCGCAGCGCCTGCACGGCCAGGTGCAGGGCGATCAGGGAGGACGAGCAGGCGGTGTCGATGGTGACCGCGGGGCCTTCCAGGCCGAAGGTGTACGCCACCCGGCCGGAGGCGATGCTGCCGGAGCTGCCGGTGCCGAGGAAGCCCTCGACGCCCTCGGGGACGCTGTCCAGGCGGGCGGTGTAGTCGTGGTACATGACGCCGGCGAAGACGGCGGTCCGGCTGCCGCGCACGGAGGTCGGGTCGATGCCGGCCCGTTCGAACGCCTCCCAGGAGGACTCCAGCAGCAGCCGCTGCTGCGGGTCCATCGCGAGGGCCTCGCGCGGGGAGATCCCGAAGGGGGCGGGGTCGAAGCGGGCGGCGTCGTAGAGGAAGCCGCCCTCGCTGACGTAGCTGGAGCCGGCGCTGTCGGGGTCGGCGTCGTAGAGCGTCTCCACGTCCCAGCCGCGGTCGACGGGGAACGCGGAGATCGCGTCGGTGCCGTCGGCGACGAGCCGCCACAGGTCCTCGGGGGTGCGGACGCCGCCCGGGTAGCGGCAGCTCATCGCGACGATCGCGATGGGTTCCTGGTTCTGTTCCTCGACCTCGCGCAACCGCCTGCGGGCCTGGCGCAGATCGGCGGTCGCCCGCTTGAGGTAGTCGCGAAGCTTGTCCTCGTTCACCATGTGCGTGGGCTCCATGCCAGAGAGGCGGTCGTACGGGTCGTTCTGACCGTGGTGGTGGTGTGGTCGGGGGCCGGGCGGGGCGGGGGCGGCCCCGCCCGGCGGTCTCGGGAGGCTCAGACGCCGAGTTCGTCGTCGAGCAGGTCGAACAGCTCGTCGTCGGTGACCGAGTCGAGGTCCTCGTCGGTGTCCTCGTCGGTGCCGGTGGCCCGGCCGGGCTCCTGACGGGCGCTCCACTTGGCCATGAGGGCCTGGAGGCGCATCGTGATCCGCGAGCGGGTGACGCTGTCCGCATCCGCGGCGTCGGTGGACGCCAACGCGGCTTCCAGCCGGTCGAGTTCGCCGAAGACGGTGGGTCCGTCGGCGCCGAGCGGCAGGGTGGAGCGCAGGTAGCCGGCGAGCTGCTCGGGGGTCGGGTGGTCGAAGATGAGCGTGGCCGGGAGGCGGAGGCCGGTGGCCGCGCCGAGCCGGTTGCGCAGTTCGACCGCCGTCAGCGAGTCGAAGCCGAGCTCCTTGAACGCACTGCCCGGTTCGATGGCCGCGGCGCCGCTGTGGCCCAGTACCTGGGCGACGTGGGTGCAGACGGTGTCGAGGAGCACCCGGTCCCGTTCGGCGGGCGGCAGTTGGGCCAGCCGCTCCGCGAGCGATCCCGGGGCGTCCGCGGCCGCGCCCGCGCTCGTCCGGCGCCGTACGGGCGTACGGAGCAGGCCGCGCAGCAGGGGTGCCACGCCGTCGCCGGCCCGGGCCTGGAGTGCGGCCAGGTCGAGCCGGGCGGGCACGAGCAGGCTCGCGGTCGCCGGCCCGGCCGCGGGCCCGGTGTCGTCCCGGTGGGCCGTGGAGGCCCGCAGGGCCGCGTCGAACAGGGCCAGCCCGTCCGCTTCGGACAGGGCGTCCATGCTGCCGCGGCTCAGGCGCTGCCGGTCCTGTGCGTCGAGGGTCGCGGCCATGCCGGCCTCGTCGTCCCACAGGCCCCAGGCGAGCGAGACGCCCGGCAGGCCCTCGGCCCGGCGGTGCTGGGCGAGTGCGTCGAGGAAGGTGTTGCCCGCCGCGTAGTTGCCCTGTCCGGCGTTGCCGAACACGCCGGCCGCGGAGGAGAACAGGACGAACGCCGCCAGGTCGAGGTCCCGGGTCAGCTCGTGCAGGTTCCAGGCCGCGTCGGCCTTGGGCCGGAGCACCTTCGTGATCCGCTCGGGGGTGAGCGTGGTGACGGTGCCGTCGTCGAGGACGCCGGCGGTGTGCACGACGGCCGTCAGCGGCTGCCCGGCCGGTACGTCGGCCAGCAGCGCGGCCAGGGCGTCCCGGTCGGCTGCGTCGCAGGCCGCCCAGGTGACCTCGGCGCCCAGTTCCCGCAGCCCGGCCGCGAGTTCACCGGCGCCGGCCGCGGCCGCGCCGCGGCGGCTGGTGAGCAGCAGGTGCCGTACGCCGTGCTCGGTCACGAGGTGCCGTGCGAGCAGTCCGCCCAGGGTTCCGGTGGCGCCGGTGATCAGGACCGTGCCCCCGGGGTCGAGGGCCGGGCCGGCGGGGGTGCCGTCGGCGGTCGGTTCCGCGGGCGGGGCGAGGACCGCGCGGGCGAGGCGGGGCGCCCGTACCGCTCCGTCGCGCAGGGCGAGCTGGGTCTCGTCGGTGGCGAGGGCTGCGGGCAGGGCCCGGTGGGAGGCGTCCTCGCCGTCGAGGTCGACCAGGACGAACCGGTCCGGGTGCTCGGCCTGCGCGGAGCGCACCAGGCCCCACACCGCCGCGTGCGCGGGGTCCGTCACGTCCTCGTCGGGGTCGGCGGCGACGGCGCCGCGGGTGAGGACCGCGAGCCGGGACGCGGCGAACCGCTCGTCCGCCAGCCACCCCTGCACCAGCTCCAGGGCCTGTCCGGTCGCGGCGTGCGCGGCCGCGGGCACCGCCGGACCGCGGCCGGCCGTGGCGAGGTCGGGGGCCATGGAGAAGAGGACCGTCTCCGGTGCCGGCTCGCCGAGGGCCTCGGCCAGGTCGAACGCCTCGGCGAGCGCGCCCAGGTCGGGGTGGGTGTGGTCGGCGGCGGCGTCGAGGACGCCTGTCCGTTCCAGGCCCGCGCCCGCCTTGAGCGGGTCGCCGCCGAGCAGCGCCCAGCGGCTGGCGGTGTCAGGGCGGGCCTCGGGCAGCGCGAGCGCGGTCCAGTCGACCTGGAAGAGCGCGTCACGGACCGGGCCGGTGGTGCCGAGGCCGGCGGCGGCTGCGACGGCGTCGGTGGAGAAGGGGCGCAGGACGAGCGAGTCGACGGTGAGGACCGGTCGGCCCTCGCCGTCCCACAGGGTGAGTGCGACCGCGTCCCGGCCGGCCGGCGCCATCCGTACGCGCAGGGTGGAGGCGCCTGCGGCGTGCAGGCGGACACCGTCCCAGGAGAACGGCAGCCGCGCGCCCTCGGGGCCGTCGGGGAAGAACTCCCCGAGCCCGACCGCGTGCAGGGCGGCGTCGAGGAGCGCCGGGTGCAGCCCGTACGGGGCGGCGTCCGGGAGGCGGTCCTCGGCGAGGGAGACCTCGGCGAACACCTCGTCCCCGAGCCGGTGGGCGCGGTGCAGGTTGCGGAATGCGGGGCCGTAGCCCAGCCCGATGGCGTCGAAGCCCGGGTACAGGTCGTCCACGGGGAGTTCGACGGCTCCGGCCGGCGGCCACTCCTCCAGGGCCCGGCCCTCGGGGTCGGCGGCGTCGGGCGCGAGGACGCCGTCGGCGTGCCGCGTCCACGGCTCGTCGGGCGCGGCCTGCTCGGAGCGCGAGTACACCTGGAAGGCGCGGCGCCCGTCCCCGTCCGGGTCGGCGACGGTCAGCCGCAGCTGGAGGCCGCCGGTCTCGGGCAGCGCCAGCGGTGCTTCGAGGGTGAGCTCGTCCAGGCGGCCGCAGCCCGCGTGGTCACCGGCCCGGACGGCCAGTTCCACCAGGGCGGCGCCCGGCACCAGGACGGTTCCGGCGACGCGGTGGTCGGCCAGCCAGGGCTGGGTGCGCAGCGAGAGCCGCCCGGTGAAGAGGAACCCGTCCGAGTCGGGCAGGTCGACCGCGGCCCCGAGGAGCGGGTGCGCGGTCGCGCCGAGCCCGGCGGACGCGACGTCGCCGGCGAGGGCGTGGGCGGGTTCCTCCAGCCAGTACCGCTGCCGCTGGAAGGCGTACGTGGGCAGGTCGACCCGGCGGGCACCGGTGCCCGCGTAGTACGCCGCCCAGTCGACGGCGATCCCGCGCAGGTGGGCCCGGGCGAGGGCGGAGGCGAGGGTGGCGTCCTCGGGCCGGTCCGCGCACAGCACCGGGGCGAAGCCGGCCTCGTCCCGGACGAGGCAGTCCTGCGCGAGGGCGGACAGGACGCCTTCGGGGCCGAGTTCGAGGTACGTCGTCACGCCCGCGGCTTCGAGGGCGCGGACGCCGTCGAGGAAGCGGACCGCTTCGCGGACGTGCCGGACCCAGAAGTCGGCCGAGGCCATCTCCTCGCCCGCCACGGCACCGGTCAGGTTGGACACGACCGGGATGCGGGGGGCGGCGTACGTGAGCCCCTCGGCGACCCGACGGAAGGCGTCGAGCATGCCGTCCATGTGCGGCGAGTGGAACGCGTGGCTCACGCTGAGCCGCTTGGTCTTCCGGTCGGCGAACGA
>NZ_JBVHVT010000177.1:0-5034 GCF_055564695.1 Streptomyces sp. NPDC029014 | reverse complement strand
GGGGGGGGGGGGGGGGGGGGGGGGGGGGGGGGGGGGGGGGGGGGGGGGGGGGGCGTGGGGGGGGGGGGGGGGGGAGGGGGGGGGGGGGGGGGCGCACCCCCCCCCCCCCCCCCCCCCCCCTTCGCGTGCTCCGGAGGTGTTCCCCGAGCCGTCGGGCCCGTCAGGTCCCTCGACCCGTCAGGGTCCCTCGACCCGTCAGGTCCCCGGGCCCGTCAGGCCCGTCGGCCCGTCAGGCGCCCCGCTCGCGCGAGGCCTGGGCCTTGGCCGCCTTCCGCGCGGCCTCCTCCGCCTCGTACTCCGCCATCACGTCGATCGGCGGCGGCGCCTTCGCGAGGAACACCCACGTGAAGTACACCGCGAGCACCATGGGCGGCAGCTTCAGCGCGATCAGCAGCCAGCCCAGCTGGGTCGCGTCGCCCCACCAGTACAGCGGGAAGAGGATGGCGTACTTGGCGAGGAAGATGATGCCCCAGGCCAGGCTGGCCTTCGTGTACGCCTTCTTGCGGCCGGGGTTCCGGGTCCGCCAGGACATGTTCTCCTTGAACACCGGCCCCAGGATCACCCCCAGCAGCGGGAACCCCACGAGCGCGGACAGCGTGAAGGCCACGCCCAGCCCGGCGCCGTAGATCATGCCGGGCAGGTAGAAGCCCTTGGCGCTGCCCGTGAAGAGCGCGAAGGCCACGCCCACGCCCACGCCGAAGACCCCGCTGAAGGCGTGCTTGACGGTGTCCCTGCGCAGCAGGCGCACGACCACCAGCAGGACCGCGACCGCGCCCGCCGCGATGGCGGACATCTTCACGTCCTTGTTGATCGTGTAGATCATCACGAAGAGCAGGCCGGGGAGCATCGTCTCCACGGTGCCCCGGATGCCCCCGAAGGCGTCGAAGAGCGCCGCCTGGGTCACCGCGCTCTGGTCGGCGGCGGGTTCCGCCCCCTGTCCCTGGGATCCCCCCGGCCCGTGGGCGGGCTGCCCGGGGTTCGTCGGGGGTTTGTCGAGTGACGTCACCGGTTACTGCTCCTGTCCGAGCGGTCGGAGTTCGTACTTCGGGTTGAAGAGGACCCGGCGGCCGTGGCTCATGGCGATCCGACCGGAGGCGATCATGCGGCGGCCCGGCTCGATTCCCACGATCGAGCGACGTCCCAGCCAGACCACGTCCAACGCGGCGGATCCGTCGAAGAGCTCCGCCTCCAGCGCGGGGACGCCCGCGCGGGGCCGGAGGGTGACGGTACGCAGGGTCCCGGTGACCTTGACTATCTCGCGGTCGTGGGAATCGCAGATCCGCGTGCATCCCGCGGCTTCTGCGTCCTCCTGCAGCTCCGCCGAATGCAGCTCCTCCTGGGAGGAGGACAGCCTTTCGATCATCCGGCGGAACCGGCCCGCCGGCCGTACCGGCTTGGCGGACTTCTCGGGACGCGGTTCAGCACTCATACCAGGAAGCGTACCGGCGCCCCGACTACCTCTCGAAGCGGTATCCCATGCCCGGTTCCGTGATGAAGTGCCGCGGATGCGAGGGGTCGAGCTCCAGTTTGCGCCGCAACTGCGCCATGTAGACGCGCAGGTAGTTCGTCTCCGTGCCGTACGAGGGGCCCCACACCTCCTGGAGCAGCTGCTTCTGGCCGACCAGCTTCCCGGCGTTGCGGACGAGCACCTCCAGCAGGTGCCACTCGGTGGGCGTGAGCCGTACGTCGCGCCCCTCGCGCACCGCCTTCTTCGCGGCCAGGTCCACGGTGAAGCCGTCGGTCTCCACGACGACCTCCTCCCCGACGGCGCCGGCCACCGGCTCGGCCCGGCGCACGGCGGCGCGCAGCCGTGCCAGCAACTCGTCCATGCCGAAGGGCTTGGTGACGTAGTCGTCGGCACCGGCGTCCAGGGCCTCGACCTTCTCGTCCGAGCTGTGCCGGGCGGACAGCACCAGGATCGGGACCCGGGTCCAGCCGCGCAGCCCCCTGATCACCTCGACGCCGTCCATGTCGGGCAGGCCGAGGTCCAGGACGACCACGTCGGGGTGGCGGGCGGCCGCGAGCTCCAGGGCGCCGGCCCCGTCGGCCGCGGCGTCCACCTCGTACTTGCGCGCCTTGAGGTTGATCACGAGGGCTCGGACGATCTGCGGCTCGTCGTCCACCACGAGCACCCGGGTCATGGAGGTCCTGCTTTCTGTCGTACGGGACGTATCGGGTCGGTCGGCTCGGCGGGCCGGGCGGCGGGCCCGGTCGGCTCGGCGGGCCGGGCGGCGGGCCCGGTCGGCTCGGCGGGCCCGCTGGACCTGGTGGGCCCGGCCGGTAGGGGATCCAGCATGCGGTCGGGCGCCGGCGCACGCCCGCGCGGGGCGGCGCGCAGGGTGAGCACCATGGTCAGCCCGCCACCGGGAGTGTCCTCGGCGGCCAGCGTGCCGTCCATGGCCTCGGTGAAACCGCGGGCGACGGCGAGTCCGAGGCCGACGCCCGTCCCGCGCGGGGCGTCGCCGTGGCGCTGGAAGGGTTCGAAGATGCGCTCCTTGGCCTCGTCGGGGACGCCGGGGCCGCGGTCGACGACGCGTACCTCGACCCGGTCGCCGAGGTGGCTGGCGGCCACCAGGACCGGCTCGTGCGCCGGGCTGTACTTGACGGCGTTCTCCACGACGTTCGCCACGGCCCGCTCCAGCAGCCCCGGGTCGACCGCGACCATCGGCAGCGTCTCGGGAACGTCCAGGACGACGCTGTCCTCGGGTACGCCGCCCAGGGCCATCGGGACCACCTCGTCGAGGTCGATCTCGCGGATCAGCGGGGTGACGGTGCCGGTCTGCAGGCGGGACATGTCGAGGAGGTTGCCCACGAGGTGGTCGAGCCGGTCGGCGCCGTCCTCGATGCCCTCCAGCAACTCGGCCCGGTCCTCCTCCGACCACTCCACGTCGTCGGAGCGCAGGGAGGACACGGAGGCCTTGATCCCGGCGAGCGGGGTCCGCAGGTCGTGGCTGACGGCGGCCAGCAGCGCGGTCCGGATCCGGTTGCCCTCGGCGAGGCGGCGGGCCTCCTCGGCCTCCCCGAGGAGGCGCTGGCGGTCCAGGACGACGGCGGCCTGGGCGGCGAAGGCGCCGAGCACCCGGCGGTCCTCGGCGGGGAGCACCCGCCCGGACAGGGCCAGCGCCATCCCGTCCCCGATCGGCATGTCCACGTCGGCTTCCTCGGGGCGGGCCGCGGGGTGCGGGCCGACGCTGCCGGCCGGCCTCCAGGACTCCCGGTCGCCGTCGCGCTCCAGCAGGGCCACGGACTCCATGGCGAAGGTCTCGCGGACCCGTTCCAGCAGTGCGTCCAGCGTGGTCTCCCCGCGCAGCACGCTCCCGGCGAGGAAGGACAGGACCTCGGACTCGGCGCGCAGCCGGGCCGCCTGGTGGGTGCGGCGGGCGGCGAGGTCGACCACCGAGGCGACGGAGACGGCGACGCCGAAGAAGACCGCGATGGCCACGATGTTCTTCGGGTCGGAGATCGTCAGGCGGTGCACCGGCGGCGCGAAGAAGTAGTTGAGCAGCAGGGAGCCGAAGGCGGCCGAGGCGAGCGCCGGGTAGAGCCCGCCGAGCAGCGCCGCGGCCACGGTCAGCGCCAGGAACAGCAGCATCTCGTTGGCCAGGCCGGGGTCGGCGTCGACGTGCGTGAGCAGGATCGCCAGCAGGGCCGGGCAGACCACGCCGACGACCCAGCCCGCGATGACCCGGGTCCGGCCGAGCAGGGCGGCCGAGCGGGCCGCCGGCAGGCCGCGGCCGCGCCCCTTGGCGGCTTCCTCGTGGGTGACGATGTGCACGTCGAGGTCGGGTCCGGACTCACGGGCGACGGTGACGCCCACCCCGGGCCCGAGGACGTGCTGCCAGGGCCTGCGACGGCTGGAGCCGAGCACGACCTGGGTGGCGTTGACGCCGCGGGCGAACTCCAGCAGGCCGGTGGCGATGTCGTCGCCGATCACGTGGTGAAACGTTCCGCCGAGGTCCTCGACCAGGGTGCGCTGGAGCGCGAGCTCCTTCGGGGAGGCCGCTGTCAGGCCGTCGCTGCGGGCCACGTACACGGCCATGAGCTCGCCGCCGGCGCCCTTCTCCGCCAGCCGCGCCGCCCGCCGGACCAGCGTGCGCCCCTCCGGGCCGCCGGTCAGCCCGACGACGATGCGCTCCCGGGCCTGCCAGGTGGCGCGGATGCCGTGCTCGCCCCGGTACTCCTGGAGGTACTCGTCCGCCCGGTCCGCGACCCAGAGCAGCGCCAGCTCGCGCAGCGCCGTCAGGTTGCCCGGCCGGAAGTAGTTCGACAGCGCCGCGTCGACCTCGTCCGGCGCGTAGATGTTGCCGTGGGCCATGCGCCGCCTGAGGGCCTGCGGCGACATGTCGACCAGCTCGATCTGGTCGGCCCGCCGCACCACCTCGTCCGGGACCGTCTCCCGCTGCCGCACCCCCGTGATCGTCTCGACGACGTCGCCCAGCGATTCCAGGTGCTGGACGTTCACCGTCGAGACCACGTCGACGCCCGCCCGCAGCAGCTCCTCGACGTCCTGCCAGCGCTTGGCGTTCCGCGAGCCGGGGACGTTCGTGTGCGCGAGCTCGTCCACCAGCGCCACGGCCGGCCGCCGCGCCAGCACCGCGTCCACGTCCATCTCGGGGAACAGGGCGCCCCGGTACGCGACCTCCCTGCGCGGGACGACCTCCAGCCCGTGGAGCATGACCTCCGTGCGCGCCCGCCCGTGGTGCTCGACGAAGCCGACCGCGCAGTCCGTGCCGCGCTCCACCCGGCGGTGCGCCTCCGACAGCATGGCGTACGTCTTGCCCACGCCGGGGGCCGCGCCGAGGTAGATCCGAAGCTTGCCGCGTGCCATGCGCCCATTCTCAAGGACGTTTGTGCTGTTCACGCACTTTTGGCCGGTCGTCCGCCCATCCCTGACGGATCCCTGACGCCCGTCCCCGGATACGGCTGCGGGGGGGGGGGGGGGGGGGGGGGGGGGGGGGGGGGGGGGGGGGGGGGGGGGGGGGGGGGGGGGGGCTGGGGGGGTGTCAGATGGGCCACAGCATTCGGGGAGCGAGA
>NZ_JBVHVT010000176.1:0-5088 GCF_055564695.1 Streptomyces sp. NPDC029014 | reverse complement strand
TGAACTCCCGCTACGGCTCCCCGGTCGAGGCCTGGAACTTCTGGCAGGCCAACCACTGGTACTAAGCCACCAGCGGGCAGGGACCACAGGACGGACACACGAAAACGCTCGGCCGGAAACCCCCGGCCGAGCGTTTTCGCGTATGCGGCCACCTGGCTCATCAGCACGGACAACAGGTAAGGGAAAGGGGGAAAGAGGGAAGACCCACCTCTTGCCACTCTCAACTTATAGCGCACGGGGGGCCTTGCGGCAAGGCCCCCCTGGTACTCCAGAATCGCTCTCCTCAACCAGAACTTGCAGGAAACGGGGGCTTCGTGGAGTGCGTGCGCTGTTGTCCGTGGCGCCGGACTCCGCGGGGGACCTCGCGGATGGAGCCGCTGACATGACCCCTCTGACCACGAGCGTGTTCGACCTTCCCGGCCGTCTCTCGGCCAAGGCCGACCCGGCGCTGACCGCCGAGGACGAGCAGCACTTCGCCGCCCTCGCGGAGTGCCTCCAGCAGTCCATCGCCGAAGTCTCCGACCGTCTCGACGCCGCACGCCGGGCCCCCGGCGGCCTGGGGCAGCAGGCGATGGACCGCGACGCGGAGATCCACCGGCTGACCGCCCGGCTGCGCACACTGCGCCGCTTCGGCCTGGACCTGTGCCTCGGGCACATGGTGTGCGCGGACGACCCCGAGCCGGTGTACATCGGACGGCTCGGCCTCACGGACAGCACGGGCCGCCGGCTGATCGTCGACTGGCGTTCCCCGGCGGCCGAGCCGTTCTTCGGGGCCACCCACGCCAACCCGATGGGGCTGGTGAGCCGCCGCAGGTACCGCTGGAACCGCGGCCGCATCGGCGACTACTGGGACGAGGTGTTCACCCCGGAGGGGTTCGCCGGGCACGCCGCGCTCGACGACCAGTCCGCGTTCATCGCCAGCCTGGGCAGCAACAGGTCACCCCGGATGCGGGACGTCCTCGGGACCATCCAAGCCGACCAGGACGCCATCATCCGCGCGGGCTCCCGCGGCGCCCTCGTCGTCGACGGCGGCCCTGGAACGGGCAAGACCGTCGTCGCGCTGCACCGCTCCGCCTATCTCCTCCACTCCGATCCCCGCCTCGGTCACCGGCGCGGCGGCGTGCTCTTCGTCGGTCCGCACCGGCCCTACCTGTCGTACGTCTCCGACGTCCTCCCGAGCCTCGGCGAGGACGGCGTGCAGACCTGCATCCTGCGCGACCTCGTCGCCGAGGGAGCCACGGCCGAGGCCGAGACCGACCCGGAGACGGCCCGCCTGAAGTCCTCGGCGGACCTGGTGGGGGCGATCGAGAAGGCCGTCAGGTTCTACGAGGAACCGCCCGCAGAAGGGATGACGGTCACGACCCCGTGGTCCGACATCTGGCTGAGCGCCGACGACTGGGCCACGGCGTTCGCCGCGGCGGAACCCGGCACCCCGCACAACGAGGCGCGCGAGCAGGTCTGGGAGGAACTGGTCACGCTCCTCATGGACAAGCACGAGGAAGTGCACGAGGACGAGGACGAGGACGACGCGTACGGGTCCGGCGGTGGTGTCCCGGGCGAACTGCTGCGCAGGTCGCTGGCGCGGAACCGGGAGCTGGTCACGGCCTTCCACCGCGCCTGGCCACTGCTCGAAGCGGCCGACCTCGTCGGTGATCTGTGGTCGGTGCCCGCCTACCTGCGGATGTGCGCCCCCTGGCTCGGCCCCGACGAGGTGGAGAAGCTGCAGCGCGCCGAGCCCCAGGCCTGGACGCTGTCCGACCTGCCGTTCCTGGACGCGGCACGACAGCGCCTCGGCGACCCGGAGGCGGCCCGACGCAGGCGCCGCAACGAGGCCGTGCTCGCCGCCCAGCGCGAGCAGATGGCCCAGGTCGTCGACAACCTGATCGCGGCCGCTTCCGACTCCGGCGCCGACGGTGACGACGGCGAAGGCCTGGTGACGATGCTGCGCGGCCAGGACGCGCAGGTCAGCCTGGTCGACGAGGCGGAGCTGCGCACCGCCGACCCCGATCTCCTCGCCGGCCCGTTCGCGCACGTCGTCGTCGACGAGGCGCAGGAACTGACCGACGCCGAATGGCAGATGCTGCTCCAGCGCTGCCCCTCCCGGAGCTTCACCATCGTCGGTGACCGCGCCCAGGCCCGGCACGGGTTCACGGAGTCGTGGCAGGAACGGTTGCAGCGGGTCGGGCTCGACCGGATCAGCCTCGCCCCCCTGACCGTCAACTACCGGACGCCGGAGGAGATCATGGCGGAGGCCGAGCCGGTGATCCGGGCCGCCCTTCCGGACGCCAACGTGCCGACCTCCATCCGCGTCGGAGGCGTCCCCGTCGTCCGGGGCCGCGTGTCGGACCTCGGCCCCGTCCTCGACGCGTGGCTCGCCGAGCATGCGGAGGGGACCGTGTGCGTCATCGGCGACCCGACGTTTCCGGCCACGGACCGCGTCCGGTCGCTGACCCCCGAGCTGTCGAAGGGCCTGGAGTTCGACCTGGTGGTCCTCGTCGACCCGGAGTCGTTCGGCGACGGGATCGAGGGGGCGGTCGACCGGTACGTCGCGATGACGCGGGCGACCCGGCAACTCGTCGTCCTCCAGGACTCCGTCCTCCCGCGGTGAAGCCCGCCGTCGATCGTCGGCTACGGCTACGGCTACGGCTACGGCTACGGCCACTACGGCGATCAGTGCGGCCGGGCAGGTGGGCGCGGGCCGGCGACCGCCTCCGCGAGGAGGCGCCGGCCGACCGGGGTGCCGAGGACGCCGCGCAGCGCCGTGTCCCGTACGGCCCGCGCCGGGGCCGACCGTACGGTCCAGGTGCGGGTGGCCAGATCGGTGCGGGCCAGCACGCCCAGGGCGTCGGCGCGACGGGCCCGCCGCCACGCCGCGAGCGCGCCGTCCGCCGGGGCACCGCGGGTGGCCGCCCCCGGCAGTACGGCGGCGAGCGAGACGGCGTCGCGTAGGCCCAGGTTGAGCCCCTGGCCGCCGATCGGACTGCACACATGGGCGGCGTCGCCGATCAGCAGCACCCGGCTGCTCCCGTGGTGTGCGGCGAGACGCCGGTGGGTGCGGAACGTACTCGTCCAGCGGCATTCGCGGACGGTTGCCGTCCATCCCCGGGCGGCCGCCTCCGCGGCGAGCCACGCCGGACCGTCCGCACCCTCCGGCGCGGGACCGTGCGGCAGGTGCAGCACCACCCGCGCCCAGCCGTCGAGGTGCATCGGCAGCACCACCAGCAGACCGCGCGGTCCGCCGATCATGTGCACGCGGCCCGGATCCAGCGAGGGGTCCTCGACCCGCAGATCGGCGAGGTGCCAGGTGCCGGCGTAGGTCCGGCCGGGGAACGCCGTTCCGGCCAGGGCCCGCAGCGTGCTCGACGCGCCGTCGGCCGCCACCACCCAGCGGGCGCGCAGCGGTTCGAGGGCGTCCGAGCGGACCGTGACGCCGGCGGCGTCCTCGTCGGCCGAGCGGACGGCGGTCGAGCGGTGCACCCGCACCCCCGCCCGCTCGGCCTCCGCGGCGAGCAGCCCCTCGGTCGCGCACTGCGGGACCGTCAGGATGTACGGGTACGGGGAACGCAGGCCGGCCATGCCGACGCCGCCGAGCCGACGCCCCCGCGACCACACCTCCACCGTGTCCACGCGCCGGCCCAGCGGGTCCAGCGCATCGGCCAGCCCGCTCGGGGCCAGCGCCTCCAGGGTCCGTGCGTGCAGGTCGGTCGCCCGGGACTCGGTGACCGGACCGGGACGCCGTTCCAGCACCACCACGCCGAGCCCCGCCCGGGCGAGCAACAGCGCCGCGCTCAGCCCGACCGGCCCCGCCCCGACCACCACCACGTCCGTGTCGACTCCCATGCCCGGAACCCTATCCGCGGCCGGCGACGGCGAGTCGGCGGCCATCGCTCGCGGGCCGCCCCGCGTCACCTTGCCGTGCATGCGATTCACCCTCGGACCCGGCTCGTCCTGCGGGGACGCGGCAGGGCCGGCCGGAAGGATGGGACAGAGGTCGATCACGACTCGGATGAAAGGCGAGAGGGCGGACGAGGAGTTCTTCCAGCGCAAGATGGCCGTGCGCTTCGCCAGCTTCGACCGTGACCGCAACGGCGTCATCACCAAGGATGACTTCGAGTACATGGGCGCGCAGGTCCTGACGGGCTTCGGCCTCACGCGTGAATCCCCACGGGGCAGGCAACTGCTCGACGCGGCCGGGCGGTTCTGGGACGCACTGGCGGACGCAGCCGACGCCGATCGGGACGGTCGGATCTCGCCGCGGGAGTTCCAGCAGGCGACGACGGAGACCATGCTCGGCACGGCGGCCGGCTTCCGGCAGACCGCACGACCCTGGGTCGAGGCCGTGGCCCGGGTCGCCGACGTCGACGGCGACGGGCGATCAGCCCGGAGGAGTACCGCCGTATGCTCCGCGCGCTGGGTGCCAAGGAGGACGCCCTCGAGGAACCCGCGTCCCACGTCACCGACGCCGATGGCTCCATCTCGGTCGACGCGGTGATCGCGGTCGCAGAGGACTTCTACACCAGCGACGAGCCGCACCACCCCCTCACGTACTCGTTCGGCAAGTTCTAGGCAGCTCGGGCCCGTTCGGGGCTCAGGCCGTCGTGGAGCCCCGTGGAACGGCGCGGGCTTCGGTGTGTGCCGTGGGGCCCGCTCAGGAACGGCCGGTCAGGGCGTGCACCAGTCGCTCGACCCGGTCCTGCGGGGCGGGGGAGTCGGGGCGGCTCGTCATCAGGAGGTGGTGCAGTGTGCCCACCAGGGCGAGTGCGGCCGAGCCCGTGTCCATGCCGGGACCTACGCGCCCGAGCGCCTGCTCGGCATCGAGGTAGGTCTGTACGGAGGCCTGGATCGTGTCGAAGCCGGGAGCGCCTGCGGCCCAGGCCTCACGTACCCGTTGTGCCGCGGCCGGCCGGGTCACCGCCAGGCCGACGACCCCCGGATCCAGCGACAGGACCGCCGCGGCCAGTTCCACCAGGTTGTCGGCCACCGCGGGGGGGGGGGGGGGGGGGGGGGGGGGGGGGGGGGGGGGGGGGGGGGGGGGGGGGGGGGGGGGGGGGGGGAGCGGAGACGAACACCCCTGCTTGCTCAACGATC
>NZ_JBVHVT010000175.1:0-5150 GCF_055564695.1 Streptomyces sp. NPDC029014 | reverse complement strand
AACGGGGGATCGCGATTCTTTTTTCCTCGGCAAGGTGGGGGGGGGTTGGGTGAAACGCTGTCTTTTCGGTTGGGCGGCTTGCTGGGGGGGGGGGGGGGGGGCCCCCCCCCCCCCCCCCCCCGCCCCGGCGTCAGCTCTCGGCCTGCTCCTCGTCGTGGTCCTCACGCCACTCGAACGGGGCGTCGACCGCGGGGGTGTGGGACTTCAGGGCCTGCTGCTCCTCAGGCTCGGACCATCCGGTGTGCGCCATCCTCGGTTCCTCCTTCGATCGGCACAGGACCGGTCACATGACACAACTCCTGCGCAATTGCGAGTGGGTCGCAATAACCGTAGGGGTGATCCGATGGTCCGGCAATAGGAATTTCCGATGCCCTCCCCTTTCACGCCAAGCCTGCCGCAGCCCTTCACTTCACCCAGGAATATGCCATCAGTCGCGGTGAAGAAAAGCCGGGTAGACCTCCTTGCTCTCCGTGCCAAAAAACCACGCACAAGCGGTGAATCACCTCATGGATGTCTCCTTACCCGGGTCTCGTTCTCGGCGCGAATACTGACCTGGGGGATCCCGGTGCGGGCGTGGGGAGTCACCTCCGCGTCGATACGGTAGACATCGGCCAGCAGGTCTACGGTCAGCACCTCACCGGGGACTCCTTCGGCCACGAGGCGGCCGCCGTTCAGTACGCAGATCCGGTCGCAGAACGCCGCGGCCAGGTTGAGGTCGTGGAGCGCGATCACCGCCGTGACGCCCAGTCGGCGGACGAGGCGGAGCACATCCAGTTGGTGGCGCAGGTCCAGATGGTTGGTGGGCTCGTCTAGGACCAGCGTTCCGGCGCGCTGAGCCAGGGCCCGCGCGATGAGCACCCGCTGCTTCTCTCCGCCCGAGAGCCGGTCGAAGCGGGCGTGCATGAGGGCGGTCACGTCGAGTTGCGCCAGTGATTCGGCGATGACGGCGCGGTCGGCCTGGTCGTCGCCGGCGAAGACCTTCTTGTGAGGGGTGCGCCCCATCGCGACGACGTCGTAGACGGTGAGCTGGAAATCTCCGGCCGTCTCCTGCAGTACGGCGGCCAGGCTGCGGGCCAGTGAGCGGCCGGGCATCTGCCAGACGTCCTGTCCGTCCAGGAGGATCCGGCCCGATGTGGGACGTAGTGCCCGGTAGAACGTGCGCAGCAGGGTTGATTTTCCGGCCCCGTTGGGGCCGACCAGACCCACGACTTCCCCCGGCGCCGCGCGTAGCGAGACGTGATGCACCAGTGTTCTTCCGTCCAGGACGACGGAGACGTCCTGGACGTCGAGCGAGCCGGGCTCGCATGTGTGGGCGGATCCACCCGGCACCGCGCCGCCTGTCACTGCGCCCTCCGACGCATCAGCCAGAGGAAGAACGGGCCGCCGACGAGGGCGGTGAGGATACCGACGGGGATCTCCTCGGGGCTCATGAGGGTTCGGGCGGCCAGGTCGGCGGCGATGAGGAAGGCCGCCCCGAGGAGCGCGGCCACGGGGAGCGCCCGGCGGTGGTCGGGGCCGACGATGAGCCGCACCACGTGCGGCATGATCAGTCCGACGAAGCCGATCTGCCCGCTCACCGCGACGATCGTGCCGATCATGAGGGCGACCAGGACGAAGAGCCAGCCGCGGAAGCGGTGCACGTCCAGACCGAGGGAGGCTGCCGCTTCCTCCCCGGCCAGCAGCAGATTGAGCGGGCGGCATACGCCGAGCAGCACGGCCGTTCCCAGGAGCACCGCGCCCATGGGGATCCACACCGTCGTCCACGTCGTGCCGGCGAGCCCGCCGAGCATCCACCGCAGGGCCGACTGGGTCTTCTGCGGGTCGTTGGAGGTGACGATCAGGAGACTGGCCACCGCCGAGAGCACCTCGGCCATCGCGACCCCGGCGAGGACCAGGCGCACGGTGGTCATCCGTCCGCCCGTCCGGGCCAAAAAGTACACCGCGGTCAGCGCGGACAGGGCGCCGCAGAAGGCGGCCCCGGTAACGGAGAACATGCCGAACAGGGTGACGTTGAAGACGAGGACCAGCACCGCGCCGACCGAGGCGCCCGAGGACACCCCGAGCAGCATCGGGTCGGCCAGCGGATTGCGGACCAGCGCTTGCAGCGCCATCCCCGCCACCGACAGTCCGGCTCCCACCACCCCGGCCAGGAGCACCCGGGGCAGCCGCACATCAATGACGACCGTCTCCCGGACCGGCGTCCAGTTCGGCTCGCGCAGGGCCGGGTGGATGCGGTGCAGCACGATCCCCCAGACCTGGTCGGCGGGAATGCGGATGGAGCCGGCCGTAATCCCGGCCGTCGCCACCAGCAGGACGAGAACGGCAAGAAGTGCGAGCACGAGCGCGTACGGGAGTCTGCGCCGCCGGGGTCCGGCGCCCTGCACGGCCGAGCCTCCAGGTGTCTGCGGCGATATGCCGGGCGCCCCCGGCGCCTGCTCCCGCAGACCCCTCACCGGAAGCGGTCCGGGTGGATCTGCCGCGCCAGCGACTCCACCGCACCCGGCACCCGTACCCCCAGAACCACCGACGACAGAGGCAGCACCGCGAACCGCTGCTCCTTGATCGCCGGTACGTCCTTGAGCGCGGGGTTGGCGAGCAGGAACTTCTTCTTGTCCTCGACCGGCTGGTCGCCGTAGTCGTAGATGATCACGGTCTCCGGGGCCCGTTCGGCGACCTGCTCGAACGACACATCGCCGAACGCCTTGGGCACGTCCGCGAAGAGGTTCTCCCCGCCGGCCCGTTTGATGATCTCGTTGCCGATGCCCCGACCGCCGGCGGTGAAGGCGGTCTTGTCGCCGCTGTCGTAGGCGAACACCTTCGTCGCCGGGACTCTGCCCAGTCGGCCTTCAACCGAGTCCAGGGTGCTGTGCAGCTTCTTCACCACCTCCTCGGCGCGGTCCGGGACGCCGAAGATCTTCGCGACCGTGCGTATCTCCTCGTCCATCATCGCCATCGTCACCGAGCCTTCGGGGCACTCCTCGATATTGAGATGGGTGTGGACTCCGGCCTTGGCCAGGGCGGCACGGCTGCGCCCCTCCTTCTCATCGAAAGTGGTCGCGAACCCCCCGTAGACCAGATCGGGTTCGACAGCCAGCAGCGCCTCCGCGGAGGGGTACTCCTTGGAGATCACCTTGATCCGGTCGTACGCAGCCTGAAACTCGGGAAGCACCCTGTCGTCCAGGTACCCCGTGGCCACCATCGACTTCTCCAGTCCGAGCGCCAGCATCACCTCGGTCGCGTGCTGGTTCAGCGACACCGCACGCTGCGGCGGCCGCTGGTACGTCGTCTCCACACCGCAGTTGGAGACCGTGACCGGAAAACCCGCGACAGCGGGCGCCTTCGCGGCCGAGGAATCGACACGGGGCGCGCCCCCACAGCCGGCGGCAAGGAACGCTGCCGCGACGACCGACACCAGCGTGTACCGGCGCTTCTTCCTCATCAGTTGGTTCCTCTCGCCACAGTCACATGCGGGCACGGGGAGGTCCACTCGTCAGCGCAGCGGCAGGATTGAGCCGATCCGCATCGCTGTGCAACTTCTCAGCAGTTGCAAGTAAAGAGCAATAGCGGCGTACATGCCGGAGGGGGCGCACGGTTGCGCGCCCTGCCAAGCACAGGAACCAAACACGAACGGCGCCACGTCCCGATCGGCAGCAGCAGAGTCAGGGGCCAGCGGCAGCCCGGGCCGAGAGGGCGGGACCGTCGACCCACCCGCCGATGGCCGCACCACCGAGCGACGTGCGGCAGGTCGTCACTCGCAGCCGATGCCATCACCAAGGTGGCGCGTGGCGCCCGTAACGGGGATCACCGCGCCACATCGGATCCGGCTGGCGATCAACGTAACCACAGCTCAGCAGCCCTGCAAGCCGTTCATTCCATCCAATCACGAGGCCTGGCATTGTTCGCTGTTCAACCTGTATGTTGAGCGTCGCCAGCTCCCGGCACCGTGTGAGACCCCCACCGCACCACACCGAGTTGGGGCTCTCCTCATCCCTTGCCACAGGAGCGATCCATGACTGTGCCCACCCCCGCGCCCGGCCACCCCCAGCAGCCCGACGGCGCTCCAGCCCCCGCAACCGCAGAGGCGGGGCATCCCGGCCTGCCTCCGCAGCCGGAGACCGGCCCGGGCAAGCCCGAGGGTCAGCTCAACGCCAAGCAGAAGACGGTTCTCGGGTGCGGCGGCATGGTCGCCTTGTTCCTCATCGTCACCATGGTCGCCGCGGTCGTGTCGCCCCCAGAGGCCGAACCCGCCGAGGCGAAGCCCGCCCCCACCGTCACGGTGACCGCCACCGCAACCGTCATGGTCACCGCCGCCCCGGCCGTTGCGGCCAAGGCGCCCGAGCCGTCCCCGCCGCAGGCAACCGCGCCGCAGACCGCGCTCGTTCCGGACCTGACCGGGAAGTCCGGTGACCTGCTCGTGGACGCGCTCAAGACAGCAGGCTTCGGCGACGGCTACAAGGCCACCTCGTTCCACGACGTCAGCGGTAAGGGGCGCACCGTGTTGCTCGTGTCGAACTGGCAGATCTGCGATCAGGACCCCAAGAACGAGACCATCCCGGTTACCGAGAAGATCTCGGTCGGCGTCGTCAAGTTCGGCGAGGGCTGCCCCTGACAACGCTCACCGGCCCGGTAGCAACCGGTCCGGCCCCTGTTGCTCGCTTCTTCGCTCCCCATGACCCAGAACACGGCGCGCCGACCGGTTGAACTGGGCCCGGTGACCGAAGTCCTCCGCCCGGAAGCCCGCCAACCCCGAGGTCCGGCCCCAGCGGGCGGTCAGCACCCCGCCTGGCGGTTACGCCTTCGCGCGAAGAGGGTGAGCTGGCGGCCACGCCCGGCGCTCGCCCGTACAGCCCGGTCCGGGCCGGGCTGCAAGCCCCGTCCATGACCTGCGGTTACTGCCGAGCAGCCCTCCCCGGCGGACTGCTCCTCGCGAGGCAGCACCCGCGGACACAGTTCGGCCCGCACCTACGCGGGCGGTTCCCGGGCGCAGAAGGGTGGTCAGCACGAGGGGCATGGGGTACATAGGTGTGTGGCGGGGAGCCAAAGGTTTGCCCAGCCAACCAAAAAGTCACGGGGTCGGGGTCGCCGCCAAGAACGGGGAGCCCGCCCCTCCTTGGGGGTTCCCGGCGTTTGTTGTGGCCCCCGGACCCGGT
>NZ_JBVHVT010000174.1:0-5193 GCF_055564695.1 Streptomyces sp. NPDC029014 | reverse complement strand
TACTCGACGGTGACGTCGAAGCCCGCGGGCCGGCCGTCGGCGGTGCGGTGCTCCTCGAAGCCGAAGGTCAGGTCGAACTTGGCGATGCGCAGCTCCGGCAGCACGAACTCGGTCCGCAGAGCGCCCAGTTCGGGTCCGCCGCCGAGGGACTGACCGACGGTGAGCATGACCTGGAAGAGGGGGTGGCGGGAGGCGGACCGCTCCGGGTTGAGCGCCTCGACGAGCCGGTCGAACGGCACGTCCTCGTTCGCCCACGCCGCCAGGTCGGTGTCACGAACGCGCCGGAGGAGTTCCCGGAACGTCGGATCACCACCGGTGTCGGTCCGCAGGACGATCGTGTTGACGAAGAAGCCGATCAGGTCGTCCAGGGCCTCGTCCGCCCGCCCCGCGACGGGCGAGCCGATCGCGATGTCCGTGCCGGCCCCGGAACGGGTGAGCAGGACGGCCACGGCCGCCTGGGCCACCATGAAGAACGTGGTCCCGGTCTCGCGCGCCAGGGCGGCCAGCGCCTCGTGCACCTCGGCCGGGCAGGAGACGGTGCGGGTCGCGCCGCGGAACGAGGCGACCACCGGCCGCGGCCGGTCCGCGGGCAGCGACACCTCGTCCGGGGCGTCGGCCAACGCCGTCTTCCAGAAGTCCAGTTGTGCCGCCAGTACGCTGTCCGGGTCGTCGGCGTCGCCGAGCACCTCGCGCTGCCACAGCGTGTAGTCGGCGTACTGGACCTCCAGGGGCTCCCAGTCGGGCGCACCGCCCCTGCTGCGGGCGGCGTAGGCGGTGCCCAGGTCGCGCATCAGCGGGGCGTTGGAACCGCCGTCCGAGGCGATGTGGTGCATGACCAGCAGCAGCACGTGCTCCTGCGGTCCGAGCTCCAGCAGGGTGGCCCGGACGGGCAGTTCGCCGGAGAGGTCGAAGGCGGCCCCGGCCAGCTCGGCCAGGGTGGCTTGGAGGGTGTCTTCGGTCGCCGGGAGCACGGGCAGCGCGAGGTCGGTCTCCTGCGCTGTCAGGACCTGCTGGTGCGGAGTGCCGTCCACAGCGGGGAACACCGTCCGCAGCGCCTCGTGCCGGCCGACGACATCGGCCAGGGCGCCGTGCAGTGCGCTGCGGTCTAGGTCGCCGGTCAGCCGTATCGCCAGGGAGATGTTGTACGTCGCCGAGGGGCCCTCCATCTGGTCCAGGAACCAGAGCCGCTGCTGGGCGTAGGACAAGGGGATCACTTGGCTGCTCCCATCCGGCGCATCGGCCGAAGCTTGGGTCGGACGCCGGCGGCGCCGTCGACCTTGTCGACCAGGGTGGCCACTGTCGGATTCTCGAAGAGGGTGCCGACCGCGAGGCCGGCTCCCATGACGCTGTTGATCCGGCGTACGAGCCGGGTGGCGAGCAGGGAGTGCCCGCCCAGGTGGAAGAAGTTGTCGTCGATGGACACGGCGGGGCGGCCGAGTGCCTCCGCGAAGAGGTCGCAGAGCTTGGCCTCCTCGGGACTGCGGGGCGGCCGGCCCTGGCCGGTGTCCTCGTCGAACGGTTCCGGCGCCGGGAGTGCCCGGCGGTCGAGTTTGCCGTTGGCGGTCCACGGCAGGGCGTCCAGGACGACGTACGCCGCCGGCACCATGTAGTCGGGCAGGACCGCGGCGGCGTGCGCGCGCAGCTCGACAACGTCGACGCGGGCCCCTTCGGCCGGTGTCACGTAGCCGATGAGGCACTTGTCGCCGGGCCGGACCTCACCGAGGACCACCGCCGCCTGTCCGACCGAGGCGTGCCGGCACAGGACCGTCTCGACCTCGCCGGGTTCGATGCGGAAGCCGCGGAGTTTGACCTGCTGGTCGGCGCGGCCGAGGAACTCGATCTCCCCGCGGTGGTTCCAGCGGGCGAGGTCGCCGGTGCGGTACATGCGGCTGCCGGGCGGGCCGTAGGGGTCGGCGGTGAAGCGTTCGGCGGTGAGCGCGGGGCGGTTGAGGTAGCCGGCGGCGAGGCCGGCGCCCGCCAGGTAGAGCTCGCCCGGGGTCAGGGGCGGTACGAGGCGCATGGCGTCGTCCAGGACGTACAGCCGGGTGTTGTCCAGTGCGGTGCCGATCGGCAGGGCGCCCGGGTAGTCGAGGGGCCTGCGGACCGCGTGCGCGGCGGCCATGACGGTGGCCTCGGTGGGGCCGTAGCCGTTGAGCACGGTGGTGCCGGGGCAGTGCTCCTGGATGCGCCGGACCGCCTCCACCGACACCACGTCGCCGCCGGTCAGCACGGTCCGTACGCCGGCGAGGGCCTCCGGCTCCTCCTCGGCCACCATCTGCAGCAGTCCTGCCGCGAGGACGAGGCCGGTGACCCGTCCTTCCGAGAGCACCCGGCCCAGCGCGGTCGCGTCGAGCAGTCCGGGCGGCGCGATGACGAGGGTGCCGCCGGCCAGCAGCGGCATCCACAGTTCGAACGTCGACGCGTCGAAGGCCATCGGCGAGTGCAGCAGCATGCGGGCGCGCGATGCGGGCGGGAACGGCGCGTCGGCGGCCAGGTCGGTGATGTTGCGGTGGGTGACCGCGACGCCCTTGGGGACTCCGGTAGAGCCGGAGGTGAACATCGCGTAGGCGGGCTGGTCGGGGTGGACGGCGGACAGCGGGCCGGACCGGCCGACGGTGGCGTCCGTGGCGTCGGCGATGTCGTCGGTGTCGGCCACGCCGGCGACCGGGATCGTGCGGGCGTGCTCGGGGAGGTCCAGAGCCGTGAGGGTGCGGTCAGTGAGGAAGACTCCGGCCTTCGACTCCCGGATGATCAGGTTGATGCGGTCGGTGGGGTAGCGGATGTCCAGCGGGACGTAGACCGCCCCGGCCTTCACGACCGCGAGGGTCGCGACGACGGCCTCCGGGGAGCGTTCGTTGTAGAGGACCACGGGGTCCCCCGGACGGACACCTGCATCCCGTAGCCGGTGGGCCAGCCGGTCGGCGCAGGCGTCCAACTCGGCGTAGGTGAGGCTCCGTTCTCCCATCACGAGGGCCTGGGCGTCCGGGGTGCGGGCGGCCTGCGCGGCGAACGCCCCGGGCAAGGAGGTGCCGGTACGGGGGATGCGGGCGCCGTTCCAGGTGTCGAGCAGCCGCCGGCGTTCCTCGTCGCCCAGCATGTCGAGGTCGCCGGTGGGCAGGTCCGGGGCGGCGGCGGCCGCCCCGAGCAGCCGGACCAGGCGGGCCAGGGCGGCCTCCACGGTACGGGCGTCGTAGAGGTCGGTGGCGTACTCCGCGTGCACGTCGAAGCCGACGGGTCCGCCGGTCGGGCCGTGGTGCTCCCGGAAGGTGAAGGTGAGGTCGAACTTGGCGATCTCCAGCGGTGTGAACTCCGACTCGGCGGTCACACCCGGCAGGTCCGGAACGGGCACGCCCGCGTCCGTGACCGAGAGCATGACCTGGGCCAGGGGGTGGCGGGAGGCGGACCGCTCGGGGTTGAGGGCTTCGACGAGCCGGTCGAAGGGCACGTCCTGGTGCGCCCAGGCCCCGAGGTCGGTCTCGCGGACGCGTCGGAGGAGTTCCCGGAACGTGGGGTCGCCGCCGGTGTCGGTCCGCAGGACGAGGGTGTTGACGAAGAAGCCGATCAGGTCGTCCAGGGCCTGGTCCGCCCGCCCGGCGACGGGAGAGCCGATCGCGATGTCGGTGCCGGCCCCGGAGCGGGTGAGGAGTGCGGCCACGGCCGCCTGGGCCACCATGAAGAACGTCGTGCCGGTCTCGCGGGCGAGGCCGGTGAGCGCCTCGTGCACCTCGGCAGGGCACGACACCGAGTGGGTGGCGCCGCGGAACGAGGCGACCACCGGCCGGGGGCGGTCCGCGGGCAGCGACACCTCGTCCGGGAGCCCGGCCAGCGCCGTCTTCCAGTGGTCGAGCTGCGACGCCAGCACACTGCCGGGGTCGTCCGCGTCACCGAGCAGCTCCCGCTGCCACAGCGTGTAGTCGGCGTACTGCACGGGCAGCGGCTCCCAGACGGGGGTGTTGCCGTCGGCGCGGGCCGTGTACGCCGTGCCGAGGTCCCGCACCAGCGGGGCGTTCGACCAACCGTCCGAGGCGATGTGGTGCACGACCAGCAGCAGCACGTGCTGCTGCGGTCCGAGCTCCAGCAGGGTGGCCCGGACAGGCAGTTCGCCGGAGAGGTCGAAGACGGCCCCGGCCAGGGCCGCCAGCGTCGACCGGAGGGTGTCCTCGGCCGTCGGGAGCACGGGCAGCGCGAAGTCGACCTCCTCCGCCGGAAGGACCTTCTGGTACGGGGTGCCGTCCGCGGCGGGGAACACCGTCCGCAGTGCCTCGTGCCGTCCCACCACGTCGGCGAGGGCCCCGCGCAGTGCGTCGTGGTCGAGGGGGCCGGTCAGCCTGATGGCCATCGGGATGTTGTACGTCGCCGACGGGCCCTCCAGCTGGTCGAGGAACCACAGCCGCTGCTGGGCCGCGGACAGCGGCAGGCGCTCCGGCCGGGCCGCGGCGACCAGGGCGGGGCGGGTGCCCGCCCCCTGGTCGGCCGCGATGCGGTCGGCGAGGGCTGCGGCCGTCGGGTGTTGGAAGAGGTCCCGGACCAGTACCTGCACCCCGAATGCGTCGCGCACCTTGGCCACGAGCCGGGTGGCGAGGAGGGAGTGGCCGCCGAGGCGGAAGAAGTCGTCGTCGACGGAGACGGCGGGCAGGCCGAGGGTCTCGGCGAACAGGGTGCAGAGCACCTCTTCGGCGGGCGTCCGCGGGGCACGGCTGCCTTCCGTGCTGCCCCGCAGTTCGGGGGCGGGCAGGGCCCGCCGGTCGAGCTTGCCGTTGGCCGTCAGCGGGAGGGCCTCCAGTGCGACGAACGCGGCCGGCAGCATGTACTCCGCCAGCGCCGATCCGGCGTACCGGCGCAGCCCGTCCGGGTCGATCGCGCACCCGTCGGCGGGCACGAGGTAGGCGACGAGCCGTTTGTCGCCGGGCCGGTCCTCACGGACGACGACCGCGGCCTGGGCCACCGACGGGTCCGCGAGCAGCACCGTCTCGATCTCGCCGAGCTCGATGCGGAAACCGCGGAGCTTGACCTGCTGGTCGGCACGACCGAGGAACTCGATCTCCCCGTGGACGTTCCAACGGGCCAGGTCACCCGTGCGGTACATGCGGCTGCCCGTCGGCCCGAACGGATCCGCGACGAAGCGTTCGGCGGTGAGGGCCGGGCGGCCGAGGTAGCCCTCCGCGAGGTGCGAGCCCGCGACGTAGAGCTCGC
>NZ_JBVHVT010000173.1:4048-5263 GCF_055564695.1 Streptomyces sp. NPDC029014 | reverse complement strand
GTTCGTTGCTTCAGAACTAACACAGTGGACGCGAGCAACTGAGGACAAGCCCTCGGCCTATTAGTACCAGTCAGCTCCACCCGTTACCGGGCTTCCACATCTGGCCTATCAACCCAGTCGTCTACTGGGAGCCTTACCCTCTCAAGGAGGTGGGAATACTCATCTTGAAGCAGGCTTCCCGCTTAGATGCTTTCAGCGGTTATCCCTCCCGAACGTAGCCAACCAGCCATGCCCTTGGCAGGACAACTGGCACACCAGAGGTTCGTCCGTCCCGGTCCTCTCGTACTAGGGACAGCCCTTCTCAATATTCCTACGCGCACAGCGGATAGGGACCGAACTGTCTCACGACGTTCTAAACCCAGCTCGCGTACCGCTTTAATGGGCGAACAGCCCAACCCTTGGGACCGACTCCAGCCCCAGGATGCGACGAGCCGACATCGAGGTGCCAAACCATCCCGTCGATATGGACTCTTGGGGAAGATCAGCCTGTTATCCCCGGGGTACCTTTTATCCGTTGAGCGACGGCGCTTCCACAAGCCACCGCCGGATCACTAGTCCCGACTTTCGTCCCTGCTCGACCCGTCGGTCTCACAGTCAAGCTCCCTTGTGCACTTACACTCAACACCTGATTGCCAACCAGGCTGAGGGAACCTTTGGGCGCCTCCGTTACCCTTTGGGAGGCAACCGCCCCAGTTAAACTACCCATCAGACACTGTCCCTGATCCGGATCACGGACCGAGGTTAGACATCCAGCACGACCAGAGTGGTATTTCAACGGCGACTCCACAACCACTGGCGTGGCTGCTTCAAAGTCTCCCACCTATCCTACACAAGCCGAACCGAACACCAATATCAAACTGTAGTAAAGGTCCCGGGGTCTTTCCGTCCTGCTGCGCGAAACGAGCATCTTTACTCGTAGTGCAATTTCACCGGGCCTATGGTTGAGACAGTCGAGAAGTCGTTACGCCATTCGTGCAGGTCGGAACTTACCCGACAAGGAATTTCGCTACCTTAGGATGGTTATAGTTACCACCGCCGTTTACTGGCGCTTAAGTTCTCAGCTTCGCAACCCCGAAAGGTCACTAACCGGTCCCCTTAACGTTCCAGCACCGGGCAGGCGTCAGTCCGTATACATCGCCTTACGGCTTCGCACGGACCTGTGTTTTTAGTAAACAGTCGCTTCTCGCTGGTCTCTGCGGCCACCCCCAGCTCAGA
>NZ_JBVHVT010000173.1:1962-3952 GCF_055564695.1 Streptomyces sp. NPDC029014 | reverse complement strand
TCATCACCAGGCGTGGCCCCCCTTCTCCCGAAGTTACGGGGGCATTTTGCCGAGTTCCTTAACCATAGTTCACCCGAACGCCTCGGTATTCTCTACCTGACCACCTGAGTCGGTTTAGGGTACGGGCCGCCATGAAACTCGCTAGAGGCTTTTCTCGACAGCATAGGATCATCCACTTCGCCACAATCGGCTCGGCATCAGGTCTCAACCTTCATGAGGGACGGATTTGCCTACCCCTCGGCCTACACCCTTACCCCGGGACAACCACCGCCCGGGCTGGACTACCTTCCTGCGTCACCCCATCGCTTACCTACTACAAGTCTGGTCCGTCGGCTCCACCACTCCCCTTCACCCGAAGGATCCAGGGCGGCTTCACGGACTTAGCATCGCTCGCCTCGATATTGGGCGTTTCAAAGCGGGTACCGGAATATCAACCGGTTGTCCATCGACTACGCCTGTCGGCCTCGCCTTAGGTCCCGACTTACCCTGGGCAGATCAGCTTGACCCAGGAACCCTTAGTCAATCGGCGCAAGAGTTTCTCACTCTTGTATCGCTACTCATGCCTGCATTCTCACTCGTGAACCGTCCACAACTACCTTCCGGTGCTGCTTCACCCGGCACACGACGCTCCCCTACCCATCACAGCAGGCGTTGGCCCTATTGCTGCAATGACACGACTTCGGCGGTACGCTTGAGCCCCGCTACATTGTCGGCGCGGAATCACTTGACCAGTGAGCTATTACGCACTCTTTCAAGGGTGGCTGCTTCTAAGCCAACCTCCTGGTTGTCTCTGCGACTCCACATCCTTTCCCACTTAGCGTACGCTTAGGGGCCTTAGTCGATGCTCTGGGCTGTTTCCCTCTCGACCATGGAGCTTATCCCCCACAGTCTCACTGCCGTGCTCTCACTTACCGGCATTCGGAGTTTGGCTAAGGTCAGTAACCCGGTAGGGCCCATCGCCTATCCAGTGCTCTACCTCCGGCAAGAAACACACGACGCTGCACCTAAATGCATTTCGGGGAGAACCAGCTATCACGGAGTTTGATTGGCCTTTCACCCCTAACCACAGGTCATCCCCCAGGTTTTCAACCCTGGTGGGTTCGGTCCTCCACGAAGTCTTACCTCCGCTTCAACCTGCCCATGGCTAGATCACTCCGCTTCGGGTCTAGAGCGTGCAACTCAATCGCCCTATTCGGACTCGCTTTCGCTACGGCTTCCCCACACGGGTTAACCTCGCTACACACCGCTAACTCGCAGGCTCATTCTTCAAAAGGCACGCAGTCACGAAGATCCGAAGATCTCGACGCTCCCACGGCTTGTAGGCACACGGTTTCAGGTACTATTTCACTCCGCTCCCGCGGTACTTTTCACCATTCCCTCACGGTACTATCCGCTATCGGTCACCAGGGAATATTTAGGCTTAGCGGGTGGTCCCGCCAGATTCACACGGGATTTCTCGGGCCCCGTGCTACTTGGGAGATGAGCAAGCAAGCCGTACAGATTTCAGCTACGGGGGTCTTACCCTCTACGCCGGACCTTTCGCATGTCCTTCGCCTATCCATACGGTTTCTGACTCGCCTCACAGCCGGCAGACTGTGAAAGCTCATTCCCACAACCCCACATGCGCAACCCCTGCCGGGTATCACACGCATACGGTTTGGCCTCATCCGGTTTCGCTCGCCACTACTCCCGGAATCACGGTTGTTTTCTCTTCCTGAGGGTACTGAGATGTTTCACTTCCCCTCGTTCCCTCCACACTGCCTATGTGTTCAGCAGTGGGTGACAGCCCATGACGACTGCCGGGTTTCCCCATTCGGACACCCCCGGATCAAAGCTCAGTTGGCAGCTCCCCGGGGCCTATCGCGGCCTCTCACGTCCTTCATCGGTTCCTGGTGCCAAGGCATCCACCGTGCGCCCTTAAAAACTTGGCCACAGATGCTCGCGTCCACTGTGTAGTTCTCAAACAACGACCAGCCACCCATCACCCGAC
>NZ_JBVHVT010000172.1:0-5348 GCF_055564695.1 Streptomyces sp. NPDC029014 | reverse complement strand
CGGCGGCCGTCGCCGTCCGCGCCAGCCTCGGCACCAGCACCGCGCCCTCACGCACCGCCACCTCGGACCCGCCCGAGGCGAGCGCGGCCGAGAGCCCCTCGGCGACGTCGCCGTCGGCGTCGAGGTCGACCAGGACGATCCTGCCCGGGTTCTCCGACTGCGCCGAACGCACCAGACCCCACACCGGGGCGTGCACCAGATCCGTCGGGCCCTCGCCCGGTACGGCGGCGACCGCACCGCGCGTCAGGAGGACGAGGCGTCCGTCCGCGAACCGGCCGTCGGCCAGCCACTCCTTGACCAGCGCCAGGACCCGGCCCGTCGCCGCGTGCACCGCACCGGCGACGTCGTCGCCGGCGGGCTCCGTACAGGGCACGACGAGCGCCGCGGGGATCCGGCCGCCCTCGACGACCGCGACGCCCAGCCCGGCGAGGTCCGCGAAGGCCTGCGTGCCCTCGCCGAGCAGCATCCAGTCGTCGGACGACCCGCCCGGGGCAGCGGCGGCCTCGACCCAGTCCACGTGGAACAGGGAGTCGCGGTGGCCGTGCGCCCGGTCGCCGAGCTGGTCGGGTGAGAAGGCGCGCAGCGCCAGGCTGTCGACGGTTGCGACGGGCGCGCCCGCCGCGTCGGCGATCTCCAGCCGGACCGTGTCCCGGCCGGCCCGGGAGAGCCGTACGCGCAGGGCGTCCGCCCCGGCGGAGTGGACCGTGACCCCGGACCAGGAGAACGGCAGCCGTGCCCGGCCGGTGTTCTCGACCAGCGAGCCCAGGTTGATGGCGTGCAGGACGGAGTCGAGGAGCGCCGGGTGGAGGGTGAACTGCTCGGCGCCGGGCTGGGTCTCGGAGCCGAGGCCGACCTCGGCGTAGACGTCGTCGCCCTGCCGCCAGGCGGCGCGCAGCCCCTGGAACACCGGCCCGTACCCGAAGCCGGAGTCCGCGAGCGCGTCGTACAGCGCGTCGACGTCGACGGTTTCGGCGCCGGCGGGCGGCCAGGTGGTCAGGTCGTACGCCGGGGTCTGCTCCCCTGCCGCTGCCAGGACCGCGGTGGCGTTGCGCACCCACGGCTCGTCGTCGGCGGCGAAGCCGTCGCGGGAGTGGAAGACGACGGACCGGCGGCCCGACTCGTCGGGGGCCGCGACCGTGATCTGCAGCTCGATCCCACCCTCCTCCGGCAGGACGAGCGGTGCGGCGAGGGTGAGGTCGTCGACCAGGTCGCAGCCTGCCTTCTCGCCGGCCTGGAGCGCCAGCTCGACGAAGGCCGTGCCGGGCAGCAGTGCGGCGCCGGCGACGCGGTGGTCGGCGAGCCAGGGGTGGGTGGCGAGGGACAGCCGGCCGGTGAGGAGGAGGCCGTCTGCGTCGGCCAGGGTGACGGAGGCGCCGAGCAGCGGGTGGTCGGCGGAGCGGAGGCCGGCGGTGGTGACGTCGCCGCCGAGGGTGCCGGCGTCGAGCCAGTAGTGCTCGCGCCGGAAGGCGTAGGTGGGCAGGTCCACGTGCTCGGCCCCGGTGGCGGAGTGGAACGCGTGCCAGTCGACGGTGGTGCCGCGGACGTGGACCCGGGCGAGGGCGGTGGTGACCGTCCCCGCTTCGGGGCTCCCCTTGCGGAGGGTGGGGGTGAAGACGGCGGCGTCGGAGTCGCCGGTCAGGCAGGCCTGGGCGAGGGCGGACAGCACGCCGTCGGGTCCGAGTTCGACGTACGTCGTCGCGCCGGCGGCCTCCAGGGCGCGGACGCCGTCGAGGAAGCGGACGGCCTCGCGGACGTGCCGCACCCAGAACCCGGCGGAGCCCATCTCGTCGGTGACGAGGGCGCCGGTGAGGTTGGAGACGACGGGGATGCGGGGGGCCTCGAAGGCGATCCCCTCCAGGGCCCGGCGGAAGTCGTCGAGCATGCCGTCCATGTGCGGCGAGTGGAAGGCGTGGCTGACCGTCAGGCGCTTGGTCTTCCGGCCGTCGAAGGAGTCGGCGACCGCGGCCGCCGCGTCCTCGTCGCCGGCGATCACGACGGACCGGGGGCCGTTGACCGCGGCGATGCTCACCCGGTCGGTCAGCAGCGGCAGGACCTCGTCCTCCGTGGCCTCCACGGCGATCATCACGCCGCCGGCCGGGAGGGCCTGCATCAGCCGGCCGCGGGCGGCCACCAGGGTGCACGCGTCCGGCAGGGAGAGCACGCCGGCCACATGCGCGGCGGCGATCTCACCGACGGAGTGCCCGGACAGGAGGTCCGGCTTCACGCCCCACGACTCCAGCAGCCGGAACAGGGCCACCTCCACCGCGAACAGCGCCGGCTGCGCGTACTCGGTGCGGTCCAGCACGGCCGCGTCCGCGCCGAAGACCACGTCCTTCAGCGGGCTGCCGAGGTGCGGGTCCAGGGCGGCGCAGACCTCGTCGAGGGCGTCGGCGAACGCCGGGTGGGCGTCGTACAGTTCGCGGCCCATGCCGAGGCGCTGGCTGCCCTGCCCGGTGAACAGGAACGTGGTCTTGCCGCGGGCTCCGGCCTCGCCCAGGACGACCCGGGAGGAGGTGATGCCGCCCGAGGCGAGCGCGGCGAGGTCGGTGAGGGCCTCGTCCCGGTCGCCGGCCATGACGACGGCGCGGTGTTCGAGGGCGGCGCGCCCGGTGGCCAGGGTCAGGCTGATGTCCTGCGGCGTCTGGTCGGGGTGGGCGCGCAGGTGGGTGAGCAGGCGCTCCGCCTGGGCGCGCAGGGCCTCGTCCGTGCGGGCCGAGACCGGCCACGGCAGGACCGGGGGCACGACGACCGGACGCGGCCGGGGGCCGGACCCGGCGGTGTCGGCGGGCTCGGTGCCGGCGGCGGCCAGGGCGTCGACGTCCCCGCCGGCAGCGCCGTCCGCGTCGGCGTCGGCGAGGGCGGGTTCGGCGGGCGCCGCGGGCGGCGCCTGCTCGATGATGGTGTGCGCGTTGGTGCCGCTGATACCGAACGAGGACACGGCGGCGCGGCGCGGGCGGCCGGTGTCCGGCCAGTCCACGGTCTCGCGCAACAGCGACACCGCACCCGCGGACCAGTCGACCTTGGTCGACGGCTCGTCCACGTGGAGGGTCTTCGGGAGCCGGCCGTGCCGGATCGCCATGACCATCTTGATGATGCCGGCGACACCGGCGGCGGCCTGGGTGTGCCCGATGTTGGACTTGACGGAGCCCAGCCACAGGGGGAGCTCGTCGGTGTGCTCCCGGCCGTACGTGGCGAGCAGGGCCTGCGCCTCGATGGGGTCGCCGAGGGTGGTGCCGGTGCCGTGCGCCTCCACGACGTCGATGTCGGCCGCGGAGAGCCGGGCGTCGGCCAGGGCCTGGCGGATGACCCGCTGCTGCGAGGGGCCGTTGGGGGCGGTGAGGCCGTTGGAGGCGCCGTCCTGGTTCACGGCGGAGCCGCGGACGACCGCCAGCACGCGGTGGCCGTTGCGGCGGGCGTCGGACAGCCGCTCCACGAGCACCATGCCCGCGCCCTCGCCCCACCCGGTGCCGTCGGCGGCGTCCGCGAAGGACTTGCAGCGCCCGTCGAAGGACAGGCCGCGCTGCTTGCTGAACTCGGTGAAGGTGCCCGGCGTCGGCATGACGGTGACGCCGCCCGCGAGGGCGAGCGAGCACTCGCCCTTGCGGAGCGCCTGCATCGCCAGGTGCAGGGTGACGAGGGAGGAGGAGCAGGCCGTGTCGACGGTGAGCGCCGGCCCTTCCAGGCCGAACGTGTACGAGACGCGGCCGGAGGCGATGCTGCTGGAGGCGCCGGTGCCGAGGTAGCCCTCGACCTCCGGCGGCACGGCCCGCAGCCGGGAGGCGTAGTCGTGGTACATGACGCCGGTGAACACGCCGGTGCGGCTGCCGCGGACCGAGGTCGGGTCGATGCCGGCCCGTTCGAACGCCTCCCAGGAGATCTCCAGGAGCAGGCGCTGCTGCGGGTCCATCGCCGTGGCCTCGCGGGGCGAGATCCCGAAGAACGCGGGGTCGAACCGGTTGGCCTCGTGCAGGAAGCCGCCTTCCTGCACGTAGCTGGTGCCGCGTCCGTCGGGGTCCTCGTCGAACAGGCTTCCCGTGTCCCAGCCGCGGTCGGTGGGGAAGGGGGAGATGGCGTCGGTCTCCCCCGCGACGAGCCGCCACAGGTCCTCGGGGGACTCGACGTCCCCCGGGTAGCGGCAGCTCATCCCGATGATCGCGATCGGCTCCTGCCCCTCCGACTCGACCTCCTGGAGCCGGCGGCGCGTCTCGTGGAGATCGGCCGTCACCCGCTTCAGGAAGTACCGGAGCTTTTCCTCGTTCATACGTGCATCCCTCGTACAGAAGCCAGAGAGTCGGAAGAGTCAGAGTGGTGGGGAGGGGTGGGCCGGAGCGGGCGCGTCATGAGATGCCGAACTCCTTGCCGATGAAGTCGAAGAGGTCGTCGTCGGTCGCGCTCTCCAGTGCCCCGGCGACATCGGGCCCGTCGGCGGCGGTGGCCCCGGCGGCCTGCGCCCCCGCCTCGCCCCAGGCCGCCAGCAGGGCCTGGAGCCGCTCGGTGATGCGGTCGCGGCCGGCGTCGTCGGGCGTGGAGGTGACGAGCGTCTTCTCCAGCCGGTCCAGTTCGGCGAGCAGCGGGGGTACCGCCGCGGCGCCGTCCTGCCAGAGCTCGTCCCGCAGGTACTCGACGAGCGCCGTCGGGGTCGGGTAGTCGAAGACGAGGGTGGCGGGCAGGCGGACGCCCGTGGCGGCGCCGAGCCGGTTGCGCAGCTCGACCGCCGTCAGCGAGTCGAAGCCGACCTCGTTGAACGAACGTGCCGGGTCGACCGCTTCGGGACCGGCGAAGCCGAGGACCCCGGCGACGTACCCGCACACCAGCTCCAGCAGGGCCTCGTCGCGCGCGGCCGGCGAGAGCCCGGTGAGGCGCTCGCGCAGCTCGGCCCCGCCGTCCGCACCGGCCGCGGTGGTGCCCGCGCTCCGGCGTACGGGGGTACGGACCAGGCCGGAGAGGAGCGGCGGGAGCATGCCGCTGCCGGCCTGCGTGCGCAGCGCCGCCAGGTCCAGCTTGACCGGGACCAGCAGCGCCTGCCCGGTGGCGCCGGCGGAGTCGAACAGGGCGACGCCTTCGGCGGCGGTGAGGGGGTGGACACCGCCGCGGCCGAGGCGCGAGACCTCGTCGGCAGCCAGGGTGGCGCCCATGCCGCCGGTCTCGGCCCACAGGCCCCAGGCCAGCGAGGTGCCCGCCAGGCCGGCAGCCCGGCGGTGGGCGGCCAGGGCGTCCAGGAAGGTGTTGGCCGCCGCGTAGTTGGCCTGCCCCGCGCCGCCGAACACGCCGGCGGCGGAGGAGAACAGGACGAACGCCGACAGGTCCAGCTCACGCGTCAGCTCGTGCAGGTTCCACGCCGCGTCCAC
>NZ_JBVHVT010000171.1:0-5376 GCF_055564695.1 Streptomyces sp. NPDC029014 | reverse complement strand
ACCCCCCTCACTCCTCTCCGTCTTGTGTTTTTTCTTTTTTTTTTTTTTTTCCGCCCCTCCCCCCCCCCCCCCCCCCCCCCCCCCCCCCCCACGCCGCCACGCCGTCCCCTCCCCGGTAACGCGGTCCCGGTCAGCGACGCTTCAGGGCGCGACGCGTTCGCGTGAAGCGCTTCCGCGTCCGCCACCGGGCCCGGGTCAACCGCGGGGGTGGCCCGAGTGGTGACCGGGCTGGTGGTGAGGTGCGTACCCCTGCGGCCCCGGGTGGTAGCCGGCCTGCTGGGGTGCGTACCCCTGCCACGGCTGATGCACCGGGGTGCCTTGCGCGGGCTGCTGGTGGGACGCCAGGCCCGGATGCGGGCGGCGCAGCAACGCGTCGAAGCGGTCGTACAGGTCGCGTGCCTTGTCGGGCGGGGGAACGTAGGCGGTGACGGATCCGTCTGTCTGCTGGACCGTCACCACGGCGCCGACGCCGGGGTCAATCTGGTGCCACACTCCGGCGAGGGCCGCACCGGGAACCCACCCCGGCTCCCTCTCGTCGCCGCCACCGCGCCACCGACGCATCACTGTCCGCCGGTAGCTCGGGATCAGCAGTCCCGGGAGGGTGACCACCACGAGCAGGAAGAACACGACGCTCGCCACCACTCCGGAGGTCCAGTGCAGCAGCGCGAGGAGCGCCCCGTAGCAGACCGCGACGATGCCCACCCACAGACAGGCCTCGATGGCGGCATCCGGCGCTCCGACCTTCCGGAGCAGGCTGAAAAGGCCCACCGACGCGAGCAGCACCAGTGCGGTGACGCACCCGGCTTCTTCGCCGAGGAGCTTCTCGGCGGTACGGCCTACGCGCTGATCCGGCCTGACAACGAAGCCGTCTTCGTGGAACTGGACGCGTATCCGCCCACCTGGCGTGGCTCTCACGCCGTTGATCTCGTACATGGCGATCACGCTAGCCTCAACGTTCGCCCTCCGAAAAACCGCCCGGTTCGGTCCGGGACCGCGGCACCCCTTCGCCTCGTCGCGCCACGACCCGTCCAGCCGTCCCTGCGACGTTGCCCCCGGACGGCGCGGGGACGCCTTCCTCGGCGCTTCGCGCCCCGAGACCTCTGTCCGTGCCACGGGGAACTGAAGCCACGTGCCCAGGCGAACGCCCGCACGTCCGGTTCACGGCCGGCGGTGCGGTGCGCTGCGTGGCCGCCCCACGAGCCGCCGGGTCCTCGACCCGACAGCCTCGACCCTGCTGGGCGCCCACCCGTTGCCACCAGCGCACCCGTTCACCGGTGGGAGCTTCAGACGACCAGCACCCTGCGCCCGCGCGTGTGACCGGCCTTGCTGTCGATGTGCGCCGCCGCGGCCTCGGTGAGCGTGTACGACTTCTCGACCGGGATGTGGAGCCTTCCCCGCGAGATGAGGCCGACGGCCTCGGCGAGCGCCTCCGGCACACTCCCGGCCACGCCGGAGAAACGGACACCGAACCGTGGCGCATCGAGATCGGCGATGGAGACCACCTTCTGCGCGTCCCCGGTCAGCTCGACGAGCTCGCGGATCACGCCCGAGCCGGCCAGATCCAGAGCCGCGTCGAGACGGCCGAGCTCGCTCACCCGCTCCACCCAGCCCTCCCCGTACGTCGTGGCGAGGGCACCCAGGCTCCGCAGATAGTCCTGGTTCGCGGCTCCCGCCGTGCCGATCACCGTGATGCCCCGGTCCCGGGCGATCTGCAGCACCGCCGATCCGACTCCCCCGGACGCACCGCTGACCAGCAGCGTCTGCCCGGCGTGCACACCGACTTCGCGGATGACGCGCAGCGCGGTCTCCACCACGGAGGGGTACCCGGCCGCCTCTTCGAAGGTCAGCCCCACGGGCATGCGGGCCCAGGCCGACAGCACGGCGAACTCGGCATAGGTGCTCGACCCTTCGCCGAACACCTGGTCGCCGACCTCGACCCCTTCGACGCCCTGGCCGACCTCGTCGACCACCCCGGAGGCGTCCAGCCCGACTCCGGAGGGCAACTCGACGGGATGGGCCCCCAGGACCTGGCCTTCACGGAGTCTCCAGTCGACGGGGTTCACGCCCGCCGCCCGCACGGCGATGCGTATCTGGCCGGGGCCCGCATGGGGCTCCTCGGCATCCACGAGTTGCAGGACGTCCGGACCGCCGAACTCGGCGAAGCTCACCTTCTTCATGCGAACGACCGTAACACTAACGGATAGTGTTTTGTACTCGTTATGGATTTGCACCTGATAGCGTAAGAGCATGACCGTGCCGACCGGACGCCGTGAGCGCAAGAAGGCTGTGACCCGCCAGAAGATCGCCGACGCCGCCCTGCGACTCTTCCTGGAACACGGGTACGACACGGTGGGCATCCGTGACGTGGCCGCCGAGGCCGACGTCGCCGTCACCACGCTCTTCTCTCACTTCGCCTCGAAAGAGGCCCTGGTGTTCGAGCAGGACCAAGACTTCGAGCAACGCCTCATGCGGGCGGTCGCCGACCGGGCGCCGCACGAGCCGCTCATCCTCGCGCTGCGCCGCGAGATCCAGGCCCTGGTGCGCCACTGCACCGCGGACGAGGCCGCCCCGATCTGGCGCATGATCGACGCGTCCCCCGCCCTGCGGAAGTACGAGGAGTCGATGAGACTGCGCCACGCGGAGTCGCTGGCAACGGCCATCGCCGCCGATCCCGACCTGTCGCGGACGACGACGGCCTGCCGGGCGATCGCGAGGTTCGCGATCGACGCCTATTCGCTGGCCCGTGAGGCGGCCGATCCGAAGGCCGCGGTGGACGAGACCTTCCAGATGATCGAGGCGGCCTGGGAGGCCACCCGCCCCTCCACGAACTCCACCGGCACGCCCCGACCGTAGTCAGGGCTCGACCCCGCCCCGCGCCGTTTCGGCGAACCACGGCAACAGAGCGGATCAGTGCGCGAACCGACCTCGACCGCCCTGCACTGACGGCCTTCATGACCGGGTGAACCGCTACCCAGCCCCACCGGTGTACGGGGGCCGGCCGGAGAAGCCGCGCCCGTTCGGGCAAGTGCGGCGGGTCTGCGTGAAACCGGGCTCGTCCTCGACCTCCGTCTCCCCCGCACTCTCGTCGAACCCCTGGACACCGGCCGCGATCGCGCTGTACACCGCGACCGACCGTCACACGATCCGCTACCACCGGCTCCAGCGCGGCACCGCGGACCGGATCCGCAACCGGCGCGAACCTGGGTGGCGCGACGGCATCGCGCCGGGCCGGGCCAAGGCCCTGGAGGTGTCCGGGTCCGTCGACCTCGACACCGTCGAGCGCTCGCGTTGTCCGCGTGTTCGAGACAGCCGCGACGCGCGGAGCGAGCGCGGGGACCGGCTCGTCGGGCACACGAACGGACCGCCCGGCGGGGGCTCCGGCCACGCCCGGTTCGGTCGGTACCGCACTGGGCGTGGCCGACCTGGACCGGTACAGCGCCCGTGGGCGGGGCCGAGCAGTCCGCGTTCGGTCCTTGCAGGGCAGCGGGCCCGGGCAGTGAGGCGTCCTGGCTGAACGGTCGGAGCAGGGTCCGTACCGTGTCGGCGGGCGCTGCCGTCGGGTCGACGCGGCGCAGCGGTCGGGACCCGCCCGGGAAGTCGCCGTCGGAGCCCGTCCGCCCGCGCCGGAGCGCGCTCCGAATCCGCCTCTGTTTCCCCTCTCCCTTCCGTGGGCGACGCCCCGTCAGGCCGGGGTAAGCGCGCGGCGTAGGCTGGGGTTCCGTGCCATAACACGTAAAAGTGAAATAAGAGGAAGGCTGATCGTGCGAACTCCCCTCTCATGGCTTGCCGGCAGGTACTCGCTCGGAGTGAGAAGCGTCAGACGGGCCGCATTGGGCTCGGTCGTGGCAAGTATCGCGATCATCGTGACCGGTGGAATCGTCCGCGTCACCGGCTCCGGTCTCGGCTGCACCGATTGGCCCATGTGCACGGGAGAGACGCTGGCCCCCACTGCGGAAATGGGAGTGCACGGCGCCATCGAATTCGGGAACCGGCTCCTGACCGGGGTGCTGTGCGCGGTGGTGGGCTGGGTCATCATTACCGCACGCCTCCAGGAAAAGCCGATGCCCGCTGTGCTGCGCGGGGGCTGGGCCCAGTTCTGGATCGTGGTGCTGAACGCGGTCGTCGGCGGAGTGACCGTATGGATGCGGCTGAGCCCGTACATCGTCGCCGCCCACTTCCTCGCGGCCACGCTGCTGCTCACCGCCGCGGTGTACACCTGGCACGCGGCGTACGCCGACGAAGGTGCCGGTGCTGGTGCTGACCGTGCTGCGGGTGAGGCGAGCGGCCAGGGTGGCGGGGGTGTCCGGCCCGGCGTGACGACCCCGCTGGCGCCGCGGACCGCCGCGCGGATCCGGTCGCTGTCGGCGGTCCTGGTCGCGGTGACGGCCCTGCTGGTCGTCGTGGGCACGCTCGCCACCGGTTCCGGCCCGCACGCGGGCGACTCCTCCGACGTGGCGCGCATGCCCTTCGACTGGACGGTCGTGACCGTGGTCCACGGGGTGCTGGCCGGGGCGGTCCTGGTCCTGGCCGGAGTGCTGCTGTCCGCACTGCCCCGGGACGGCTTCGGTGCCGCGCGGCGCAAGGCCACCGTCTTCCTCGCCGTGCTGCTGGGCCAGGGCGTGGTGGGGCTCGTGCAGTCGCTGACGGCGCTGCCCTCCCTCGTCGTGATGCTCCACCTGCTGGGATCGGCCCTCGTGTGGACGGGAGTACTTCAGGTGCACTTCACGGTCAAGAGGGCCTCATTCGGCCATTTCGGTCAGCCGGGCGGCGCACCGCTGCCGCGTGCGCGGGGCGCCGCGACGCACGCCTGACCCACCGGGAGACCAGTGCATCTACCATGTACTCGCAATTGGAATTTCGCATTCCACTTTTGCCCGTATCGTGACTTCCGGCCATCACGGGCGGCAGCTTCGGAAAATCGTTCTCGCAGATCCCCGCTCCCGCTTGTTAGGTTCTCAATCAATCGAGCGAAGGGGGTGACACAAATGAACGACCACGAGGTTGTCGAGTACGAGGCGCCCGAGATGCTGCCCATCGGTGAGTTCTCCGAGCTCACGATGTGGTACGGCTGGGCCAGCAACGACGGTGAGGGCACGGCGATCATCTGATCGCCGCGCGCAAATTGGGTTGGCTAGGGGGATTCCTTGAGTGCGTCATGGTTCATCGCTTTCCCGGAGAACGTCGATGACGCATTCCCGGTCCCCACCGGGCCGCCTGAGAACACCGAAGTTCTGACGTACGCCTCGGGCCGGACATGGGTGGTCGCGGACCGCTCCCATTCCCAGGGCTGATTCAAAGTCGTGGTGATCTTGCCGGGGTGCTGGTCAGCTGATGCCCAGGAGCTTGAGCGGTCGGGTGAATGGTTCGTAGGACGCC
>NZ_JBVHVT010000170.1:0-5509 GCF_055564695.1 Streptomyces sp. NPDC029014 | reverse complement strand
TCCCCCCCCCCACCCCCACCCCCCCTCCCCCCCCCTCCCCCCCCCCCCTCCCCCCCCCCCCCCCCCCCCCCCCCCCCCCCCCCCCCCCCCCCCCCCCCCCCCCCCGGTGCGGGGTCACCCGGCCTTGCGCTGAAAATGGCGTTTCTGCACGGCCGGGCTGCTCGTGACCTTCGCCGAACTGCGGCCCTTCTCGTGAGCCCTGCGCGAGGCGCCCTGATTCTTGCGCTCCAGGGCTTCCTGGAACTTGCGCTTCGCCTGCTCGTTCACACTGCTCTGGTCAGGTGTTTCACCCACTGATGCCTCCTGGAAACCACGGTCGACAGATCTTTGCAGCTCATTCCGATCCGGATGAGACATTTTTCGGGTTTTCTCGTTCGCTGTTCTTCGGGAGCAGCGAACTGAGTACGGCGGTCAGGACGAAGACGCCGACGTTGCACCACAGGACCGAGGACGTCGCCGAGCTGAAGTGCTCCGCTGTGACCTCCACGCCCGCCTGCGGCTCCACGGCCCCGAAGTAGAGGGCGCCGACGAGGGCGACACCGGCGGCCGAGCTGAACTGGATGGCGGCGTTGAGCACCCCCGAGCCGGCTCCCGCGTCCTGCGCGGGAACGTCGCCGAGGACCACGGCGGTCAGTACCGGTGTGGTGAGCCCCATGCCGCAGCCCATGACGAACTCCGCACCGGCCAGCTGGCCCCAGGGCACATCCCCGCCGCCCGCCGACCAGACGGTGAGCAGCGTCCCCAGTGCACCGCATGCCATCAGCGAGGAACCGGCGGCCACGCACAGGCGGCCGCGGTCGGAGCCGAATCGCCAGGCGATCTGGAACGTGGCGGTGATACCCACCGGCCAGGCGGCTGTGACCAGGGCGGTCTTCATCACCGACCAGCCCATGCCGGTCTGCAGGTGGTAGGTGAGGACGAGGAAGAACGACGCCACCCCGCTGAAGATCAGCAGCGTCACCGTCAGGCCCACCACGGAGGAACGGTGGTGGAAGAGGGTCGGCGGGATCAGCGCCGACCCGTCACGCCGGTGGCGGAGGCGCTGCTGTCGGACGAACACCGCGAGCAGCACGACCGCACAGCCCATCAGGGCGAACATCCAGCCCGGCCAGCCCTCCTCCCTCCCCTGCACCAGCGGGTAGAGAATGCCCAGCGAGGCGACCATCAGCAGCACCACGCCGACGACGTCGAGGCGCAGCGGTTCATCCGAGCGGGACTCGGGCATGCTGCGCGCGCACAGCACCAGGGCGATCGCCCCGAGCGGCACGTTGATCAGGAAGATCGCCCGCCAGCCGAGGCCCAGGACGTCCAGTTCGGTGAGGACGCCACCGAGGAGCGGCCCGCCCACGCTGCCCACGCTCAGCGCGGCCCCCAGCACCGCGAAGGCCCGCGCCCACTCCTCCCGGCGGAACATCGTGACGATGACGGAGACGGCCTGGGGGACCATCAGGGCGGCCATGAACCCCTGCGCGAACCGTCCCGCCACCAGCACTTCCGGCAGGGGCGCCGCGCCGCACACGGCGGAGGCCAGCACGAAGCCCGCCACCCCGGACATGAACAGCCGCTTGCGCCCGTAGATGTCACCGAGCCGCCCACCGGTGATCAGGAACAGCGCGTAGGCCAGGGCGTAGCCGGCGAGCGTCCACTGGGCCGTGGTGAAGCCGGCGCCCAGGTCCCGTTGGATGCCGGGCAGGACGACGGTGACGGCGTTCGCGTCCAGGTTGTCGAGGAACGACGCCAGGGTCACCACGGCCAGGGCGATCCAGCGGTGCCGCGAGGCGGCCCGGTCGTCGTGCCCCCCGGTCGGGCCGGAAGGAGGTTTCGGTTCGGCCTCGCCGCCGGAAACCTGCGGAGGCCGCACTTCAGGATCGTTGAGTTTCGGCACAGGCTTCCTCACATCACATTTCCGAGAACGGCATCGAGTGCCCGGTCCATGTCGTCGTCCGACAGTTCCTCCGCCGCCCGCAGCGCGTCGGCGGCCGTACGCACATCACCGGAGGGGTCGCCCTGTGGCTGCGCGAGCTCCAGCAGCTGCGCCAGCAGCCCGCTCTGCCGCAGCTGCTCCGGGGTCACCCGGCCGAGGGCCCATTCGACGGCCTTCGCCGGGTCCTGCGGCGGCCCGGACTGCTCCGCGGCCGTACCCAGCTCCAGGCGTACGTGCAGGAACTCGGCGATCGCCCGGGGAGTGGGGTAGTCGAAGGCCAGGGTGCTCGGAAGGGCCACTCCCGCGTACGCCGTCAGGCGGTTGCGCAGTTCCACGGCCATCAGCGAGTCCCAGCCGAAGTCCCTGAGCTCCTTGTCCGCCGGAACCATCTCGGCTCCCTGGAGACCCAGTACGCCGGACACCTCCTGCCGCACCGAACGCACCAGCGAGGCGACCTGCTCCTCGACCGGCAGGCCGGCCAGCCGCTCGCGGAACGACTCGACCGGGGCCGTGGCTTCCCTGACCCGCCGCAGCCGCGGCCGCACCAGCGCCGCGAAGAGCGGGGCGAGTCGCTCGCCCGCCTCGTCGGCCAGACCCGCGAGATCGATCTTGATCGGTATCAGGTGGGGCTCCGGACGTCCCAGCGCGATGTCCAGCAGGCGCGTGCCCTCCTCCGCGGAGAGGGCCTGCGAGCCGCGCTTGCGCAGCCGGGACAACTCCGCCTCGCCCAGGTGGGCGGTCATGCCGACACCGGCCTGCTCCCAGAGGCCCCACGACAGGCTCAGTGCGGGCAGTCCCTGCTTGCGCCGGTACGCCGCGAACGTGTCGAGGAACACGTTGGCCGCCGCGTAGTTGCTCTGCCCGGGCGCGCCGAGCGTGCCGGCCGCGGACGAGAAGAGCACGAACGCGGACAGGTCCAGCCCGGCGGTGAGCTCGTGCAGGTGCAACGCCCCCGAGACCTTCGGGGCGAGAACCCTCGCGAACCGCTCGGCGCTCTGGTTACGGACGACGCCGTCGTCGAGCACTGCCGCCAGGTGGAACACACCGGTCAGCGGATGTGCCGCGTCGTCGATGCCGGCGAGGACGCGTGCGACGTCGTCACGGCTCGACACGTCACAGGCCAGCACTCGCACGGTTTCGGCACCGGCCTCGGTGAGCGTCGCGACGAGCTCCTCGGTGCCGGGCACCCCCGCGCCACGGCGCGAGGTCAGCACCAGGTGACGCACGCCGTGCTCCACGACGAGGCGACGGGCCACGAGTTGGCCGAGCTCGCCGGTCCCTCCGGTGATCAGGACGGTGCCGGCACCGTCCAGACCGCGCGGGACGGTGAGGACCAGCTTGCCCGTCGTACGGCCCTGAGCCATGGTCCGGAACGCGCTCGGAGCCTCCCGTATGTCGAACGCCGAGTACGGGAGCGGCGTGATCGCGCCCTGCTCCAGCAGCGCGACGAGTTCCAGCAGCATCTCCTGGATCCGGTCGGCACCGCTGTCGACGAGGTCGAACGCCTGGTACCGGACGCCGGGGTACGCCGCGGCGACGGCCTCGGCGTCCCGGACGTCCGTCTTGCCCATCTCGAGGAACTGCCCGCCGCGCGGCAGCAGCTCCAGCGACGCGTCGACGAACTGCCCGGTCAGGGCGTTGAGTACCACGTCCATACCGGCGCCGTCCGTGGCCGAGCGCCACTGGTGCGCGAAGTCGGTGGTCCGCGACGACGCGATGTGCCCGTCGGAGAGCCCCAGTTCGCGCAGCGTCCGCCACTTGCCGGGGCTGGCCGTTCCGTAGACCTCACAGCCGGCGTGCCGGGCGAGCTGCATGGCCGCCTGGCCCACACCGCCGGCGGCGGCGTGGATGAGGACCTTGTCCCCCGGGTTGAGCGTCGCGAGATCCGTGAAGGCGTAGTGCGCGGTGAGGTAGGCCAGCGGAACGGTGGCCGCCTCGACGAACGTCAGGTGGTCCGGGATGCGCACCATCCAGCGGGCGTCGACGCGGACCTCGGAACCGAAGGTGCCCACCGCCAGGCCCATCACCCGGTCGCCCACCCGCAGATGGGTCACACCGGGCCCGGTCTCGAGGACGACACCCGCGCACTCCAGCCCCAGCTTCGGGGCGTGCACCATGTCCAGCGCGTTGAGCACGTCACGGAAGTTCATCCCGGCCGCGCGGACAGCCACCCGGACGTCACCCTCACCCAGCGGTTCACTCCGGTCGACGGGCCGGAAGAAGAAGGTGTCCAGCCTGCCCTTCTCCTCGATGTCCAGGTGCCACGGCTGGTCACGCACGTCGGGTACGAGCATGTCCGGCGTGCCGGCCTTGTGGGCCGCCGCCAGACGCGGTGCCAGCACGCTGTCGCCGCGCACCACGAGCTCCGGCTCGGTGCCCGTGGCGAGGACCTGGCGCAGCAGCTCCGCTTCCGGCTCCTCCGCACCGATGTCCACCAGCCTGAGGACACGCTCGGGGTGCTCGGCACGAGCGACCCTGATCAGTCCCCACAGCGGCGCGTGCGCCAAGGACCGGACCGTGTCGACCGGCGAGGCGGCGACCGCCCCACGGGTCACCCAGACGATCTCGGCGCCCTCGGACTGCGGATCGTCGAGGATGCTCTGAAGCCACTCGAGCGTCCCCGCCACCGTGCTCCGGGCACGGCGGTCGACGGCGTCCTCACCGCCCTCACCGGTCGCGGCGGGCCCGGTCAGGTCGACGATCACGCTACGCGGGGCGTCGTCGCCCCACTCGGGGAGGGCGCCGGCCTCCAGCGCGCGGGCCCCCAGCGTCCTGGCGACGATCCCGTCCCGTCCGACCACGAGGACGTCGCCGGAACCCTCCGGAGAGCGGCCGGGCTCCTTCGCGAGCGTCTGCGGCTGGTACTCGACACGGTAGAGATGCCCCGTGTCGTGGCCGTCGCCGCCACGGAGCTGGGCGGCGCTCGCACGCTTGAGTTCGAGTCCCGCCGCGTGCGCCACCGGTTCGCCCGTGCCGTCGGAGACCAGGATCGCCGCCGCGGTGTCGCCCGTGACCTCGATGCGGACCCGGAGTTCCCTGCCGCCTGTGGCGCAGAGCCGTACGCCGGACCACATGAAGGGCAGCAGGGCCCCGTCGGTCTCCTCGTCACCGGCTCCCATACCCGTCGCCGCGAAGGTGTGCAGGGCGGCGTCGAGGAGGGCGGGGTGGATGCCGAAGTCGTCGGTGGTGAGACCGTCGGAGAGGCGGACCAGGCCGTAGGCGGTGGTGCCCTTGCGCCACAGCTCGGTCAGGCCCTGGAAGGCGGGCCCGTACTCCAGGCCCTTCTCGGACAACCCGTCGTAGAAGCCGTCGAGGCTCACCCGCTCGGCCCCGGCGACCGGCCACGTCCGCAGCTCTGCCATCGCCGCTTCCTCGGCACTACCGGACACCGCGTCCGTCAGCACACCGGTCGCGTGCAGGGACCAGGGCACCGATTCCGGCGCACCGGCCGGTCGGCTGTGGATCTCCACGGTTCGGGCGTCGGCGTCCGCGGCGGGACCCACCCGTACCTGGAGCCGCAACGGAACGTCCTCGGCGAGCACGAGCGGCTCCAGGAGCGTCAGCTCGCCCACGCCACCCGCACCC
>NZ_JBVHVT010000169.1:0-5532 GCF_055564695.1 Streptomyces sp. NPDC029014 | reverse complement strand
GCGGGTGGAGGCCTGTGACGTCGGTGACCGCACGGCACTGGCCGCGTTGCTCGACTCGATCCCCGCGGACCGGCCGCTCACCGGGGTGGTGCACTGTGCGGGCGTCGTCGACGACGGTGTCCTGGAGTCGCTGACCCCCGACCGGCTGACGGGAGTACTGCGCCCGAAGGCCGAAGCGGCACTCCACCTCCACGACCTGACCGCCGGACTCGACCTGACCGCGTTCGTGCTCTTCTCGTCGGTGGCCGGAGTCTTCGGAGCGCCCGGGCGAGCACCGTACTCCGCGGCCAACGCCGTGCTGGACGCGCTCGCCCAGCAGCGGCGGGCGCAGGGACTGCCGGCGCTCTCCGCGGCCTGGGGCCTGTGGGAGGAGGAGCGCGGAATGGGCGGCCAGGTCACCGGCGCCGACCTCGCCCGGCTCCGCCGCGAAGGCGCCGTCCCCATGTCCGCCGAGGAGGCGCTGGCGCTCTTCGACGCGGTGCTGCTGCGTGACCGTCCCCTCAGCGTCCCGGCCCGGCTGGACCTGGCGGAGCTCGGCGGCACGGACGCACCGCCGCTGCCGGTCCTGTGGCGGCTCGTGCCGCCGGCGCGCAGGCGGCTGGACACCGGGGACCGACAGGAGCAGGCACCGGCGAACGCGGCCGAGGAACTCGGCCGGCGCCTGGCCGGCCTCCCCGACGGCGAACAGGTCCGCACCCTCCTCGGCCTGGTGCGCGACCACGCCGCCGGTGTGCTCGGCCACACCGACCCGACGGCCGTCTCACCGGACCGCGGCTTCCTGGAGTCCGGCTTCACCTCGGTGGCCGTGGTCGAACTGCGCAACCGCCTCAGCCGGGCGACCGGCGTGCGGTTCTCCGCGGCGACCCTGTTCGACAACCCGTCCCCGCGGGCGGTCGCCCGGCACATCCAGGCCGAGCTCGCCGAGATCACGGGCGGAAACGCTGCGGCCGGCACCGGCACCGGCACGGGTACCGCCGACGCGGAGTTCCGCGCCGCGCTGTCGACGCTGCCGCTCTCCCGCCTCAAGGAAGTCGGCGTCCTGGACGCCCTGTTGAGGCTCACCGGCTTCGACGGCGCACTCGGCGCCGCTCTGCTCGCGCAGACAGCCGGGCAGCAGGACCCGCAGGGCCCCGCCGGAACCGCGGATGCCGCGGCCGTCACACCAGAGTCCATCGATGCCATGGATCTGGACAGCCTCGTGCACATGGCTATCAACACCGACGCCTGACCATTCACTGGAGTTTGCTGATGGACACCACCGACGCCCGCGTCGTTGAAGCGCTGCGCGCTTCGTTGAAGGAGACCGAGCGGCTGAAGCAGCAGCACCAGCAGCTCGTGGACTCGTTGTACGAGCCGATCGCCGTCATCGGGATGGCCTGCCGCTTCCCCGGGGGCATCTCCACCCCTGAGGAGCTGTGGCGGTTCGTCATCGAGGACGGTGACGCGATCGGCCCGTTCCCCGAGGACCGGGGCTGGGACGTGGACGCGCTCTACGATCCCGAACACCTCAGGCCGGGCTCGCTGTACGTGCGCGAAGGCGGCTTCGTCGACCGCGCGGCCGACTTCGACGCCGCGTTCTTCGGCGTCAGCCCGCGGGAAGCCATGGCCATGGACCCGCAGCAGCGGTTGCTGCTGGAGACCGCCTGGGAGACCTTCGAGCGGGCCGGCATCGCCCCGGCGAGCCTGCGCGGCAAGGGCGTCGGCGTGTTCTCCGGCACCAACATCCAGGACTACTCCTCGCTGCTGCTGCGCTCGCCCGGAGCCTTCGAAGGCCACGTGGGGACCGGCAACGCGGCCGCGGTGCTGTCCGGCCGCCTCGCCTACACCTTCGGCTTCGAAGGCCCCGCCGTGACCGTCGACACCGCGTGCTCGGCCTCGCTCGTCGCGCTGCACCTGGCCTGCCAGTCCCTCCGGCAGGCGGAGTGCTCGCTGGCGCTGGCGGGCGGGGTCACCGTGATGTCCACCCCGATGGGCTTCGTCGAGTACAGCAACCAGCGGGTGCTCGCCCGGGACGGCCGCTGCAAGGCGTTCTCGGCGGCCGCGGACGGCACCGGTTTCTCCGAGGGCGCCGGTGTCCTCCTGCTGGAACGGCTGTCGGACGCCCGGCGGCTCGGCCATCCCGTGCACGCCCTGATCCGCGGCTCCGCGGTCAACCAGGACGGTGCCAGCAGCAGCCTCACCGCGCCCAACGGACGCGCCCAGCAGCGGGTGATCCGGCAGGCCCTGGCGAACGCCCGGATCCCCTCCGACCAGGTCGATGTCGTCGAGGCGCACGGTACCGGCACCGAGCTGGGCGACCCGATCGAGGCCGAGGCGCTGATCGCCACCTACGGAAAGGACCGTACGGCGGAGCAGCCGCTGTGGCTGGGGTCGGTCAAGTCCAACCTCGGGCACACCCAGGCGGCGGCCGGCCTGGCCGGCGTGATCAAGATGGTGATGTCCATGCGGCACGGGGTGGTCCCCCGGACGCTCCACGCGCAGCAGCCCACTCCGCACGTCGAATGGGACACGGGCACCGTACGGCTGGCCACCGAGCCCGTGGCATGGCCGGAGCACGGCCGTCCGCGCCGCGCCGGCGTGTCCTCGTTCGGCATCAGCGGCACCAACGCGCACGTGATCGTCGAACAGGCCCCCGCCCCCACCGACGACACGACCCCCGCCCCGCACGGCGACCGCGGCCCGAACCCCGCCGGCGCCCGGGCGGACGCCACCTTCCTGTGGACCGTCTCCGGCCGCAGCGAGCAGGCGTTGCACGGCCAGGCGGAATGCCTGGCCGACCACGTCCGCAGCCACCCGGAGCTGCCGCTCGCCGACCTCGCCGTCACCCTCGCGGCCCGTACGGCCTTCGAGCACCGCGCCGTGGTGCTGGGCGCGGACCGGTCCGCCGTGGAGGCGGGGCTCGGCGCGCTGGCGGCGGGCCGGGAACACCCCCGGGTGGTCCGGGGGGCCGGCGTCCTCGCGGGGAAGACGGTGTTCGTCTTCCCCGGCCAGGGCTCCCAGTGGACGGAGATGGCACACCGGCTGCTGGAGACGTCGGCGGCCTTCCGCGAGCGGATCGACGCCTGCGGCGAGGCGCTCGCCCCCTACGTGGACTGGTCCCTGACGGACGTCCTGCGCGGTGAGCCGGGTGCCCCGTCCCTGGACCGACTGGACGTGGTGCAGCCCGTGCTGTTCTCCGTCATGGTCGCCCTCGCCGAGCTGTGGCGCGCCCACGGCGTCGAACCCGACGCCGTCGTCGGACACTCGCAGGGCGAGATCGCCGCCGCCTGCGTCGCCGGGGCGCTGTCGCTGGAGGACGCGGCCCGCATCGTCACCCTGCGCAGCGTCCTGCTGGACCGGCTGACCGGACGGGGCGCCATGGCCTCGCTGCTGCTGTCCGCCGACGGGGCCGCGCAGCGCATCGCGCCGTACGGCGACCGGCTGGCGATCGCGGCGGTCAACGGGCCCACCTCGGTCGTCGTGTGCGGGGAGCCGGAGGCCGTCGACGCGCTGGTGGCCGAGTGCATCGCGGCGCGGATCCGCGCACGGAAGGTGCCGGGCGCCACCGCGGCGGGCCACTCGCCCCAGGTGGAGGCGTTGCGGGAGGAGTTCCTCGCCCACCTCACGACCCTCGCGCCGCTCCGGGGGAGCGTGCCCTTCTACTCCACCGTCGTCGGCGAGATGGTCGACACGACCCGGCTGGACGCCGGGTACTGGTACCGGAACCTGCGCGAGCCGGTGCTCCTCGACGGCGCGGTGCGCCGGCTCCTGGAGGACGAGCACCGCTTCTTCCTGGAGATCAGCCCCCACCCGGTGCTGACCGTCGGCCTTCAGGAGACGTTCGAGGAAGCCGGCACCGCCGCCGTCGCGGTCGGCACGCTGCGCCGGGACGAAGGCGGAGAGGAACGCTTCCTCACCTCGCTCGCCGAGGCGTACGTGCGCGGCCTCCCCGTCGACCTCGCCCATGTGCCGTACCTGTCCGGCGCCAGCCGCGCCGACCTGCCCACGTACGCCTTCCAGCGCCGGCGGTTCTGGCCCGATGACGCCGCCGCGCCGGCCCCGGTGACGGTCGCGCCGGCCGGCGCCGCAGACGCGGCCGCACCCGCCGTAGCGGCGGCGGAGGCCGAGGACACCACCGGCCACGTGCTGCGGCGCCTGGCCGAACTGCCCCGCGACGAGCACGCCGCCGTCCTGACGGAACTGGTCTGCGAACAGGCCGCCACGGTGCTGGGCCACCGCCCGGACGACGAGATGGAGCTCATGCGGCCGTTCCAGGACCTGGGCTTCGACTCGCTCACGGCCGTGGAACTGCGCGGCCGGCTCGGCGCCGCGCTCGGCCTCTCCCTCCCCGTCACCCTGGTCTTCGACCACCCCACGCCGCAGGAACTGGCCGACCACCTGGCCACCGCCGTCGCGGACGCCCTGCCCGACCCCGCCACGGCCACGCGCACCGAGGCGCTGACCCACCTCGACAAGCTCGAGGCGGCGCTGGCCGAACTCACCGCGGCACCCGACGAGGACGACGCCATCGGCCGCCGCCTCCAGCGCCTCCTGGACGACTGGACCCACGCCCGGACCGGCCCGGACGGCACGGCCGACGACGCCTTCGGGGCCGCCACGGACGAGGAGATGTTCGACATCATCGGCAAGAAGTTCGGCATCTCATGAGCCGGCCACCACATCACCGTCCGACGAGCCAGACGTGAAGGGGGCCGACATGGCTGACGAAGACAAGCTCCGCTACTACCTGAAGCGGGTGTCCGCCGAACTCGAAGCGACCCGGGAACGGTTGCACGAGGCGGAGGCGCGCAACGACGACCCGATCGTGATCGTGGGAATGGCGTGCCGGTATCCGGGCGGTGTGCGGTCGCCGGAGGACCTGTGGCGGCTGGTGTCCGAGGGTGTGGATGCGATAGGTGCGTTCCCGGGGGACCGGGGTTGGGACGTGGGTGACTCCTTCGGGCCGGGAGGCCTGGCTGCCGAGGGCGGTTTCCTGTACGACGCGGCGGAGTTCGACGCGGGCTTCTTCGGTATCTCGCCGCGCGAGGCCCTCGCCATGGACCCGCAGCAGCGGCTGCTGCTGGAGACCTCCTGGGAGGCGATCGAACACGCCGGCATCGACCCGCACACCCTCAAGGGCACCGACACCGGAGTGTTCCTGAGCACCAGCTACCAGGAGTACCTGGCACGGGTACAGCAGACCCGCACCGAGACCGACGGGTTCATGCTCTCCGGCAGCAGCGTCAGCGTCGCCTCCGGCCGGGTCTCCTACCTGCTCGGCCTGTCCGGCCCGGCGGTGACCCTGGACACCGCCTGCTCCTCGTCGCTGGTCGCGATGCACCTGGCGGCGGACTCGCTGCGCCGGGGGGAGAGCACCCTCGCCCTGGCCGGTGCCGCCACCGTCATGTCCACCGACATCATGTTCACCGAGTTCGGCCGCCAGGGCGGGCTCTCCGCCGACGGGCGGTGCAAGGCGTTCGGGGCGGGTGCGGACGGTACGGGTTGGTCCGAGGGTGCGGGCGTGGTCGTGCTGGAGCGGCTCTCGGACGCGGT
>NZ_JBVHVT010000168.1:0-5942 GCF_055564695.1 Streptomyces sp. NPDC029014 | reverse complement strand
ACCCCCCCCCCCCCCCCCCCCCCCCCCCCCCCCCCCTCCCCCCCCCCCCCCCCCCCCCCCCCCCCCCCCCCCCCCCCCCCCCCCCCCCCCGGTACGCTGACCTCGCCCAATCCGCATGTTCGAAGGGAAGCGCCCCATGCCGCTCGAAGCCGGCCTTCTGGAGATCCTCGCCTGCCCCGCCTGCCACTCTCCCCTGGAGGACAAGTCGGCCGACGAGACGGCTCCCGAGCTGATCTGCACCGGCCGGGACTGCGGCCTCGCCTACCCGGTCCGCGACGGCATCCCGGTCCTCCTCGTGGACGAGGCCCGCCGCCCCGCCTGAGTACGCACCAGCCGTACGACGCACAGGGCGCCCGTCGCAGCGCCGGGCGCCCGAGCAACCGAGTCGCCCGCCCTTCTGAACCAGCCGGAGGCCGCCATGCTCGACGAGTCGCTCCTCGACGCACCGGAAGAGCTCGCCCGCGCCGACCGCCGCGGCCTGCTCCGCGGCGCCGCCGAGGCCGGGGCCAGAGTCCGCACCGCAGCCCGGCACGCCAGCGAGGCCGGGCTGGCCGACCTGCGTCCCGACGGCCGGCCCCGCGCCGTGCTCATCGCTGGCCCCGGCACCGCCGCCACCGGCGTGGCCGACCTCCTCGGCGCCCTCGCCGGGGCCTCCGCCCCCGTCACCCGGCTGCACCCGACCGGCGTCGCCCACGCCCCCGGCGCCCTGCGCTGGACCCTGCCCGGCTGGGCCGGCTCCGTCGACCTGCTGCTCATCACCACCACCGACGGCACCGAGCCCGGCCTCGCCCTCCTCGCCGAGCAGGCGTACCGGCGCGGCTGCACCGTCGTCGCCGTCGCCCCCGAGCGGTCCCCGCTCAGCGAGTCCGTCGACGCCGCCCACGGCCTGCTGGTCCCCATGGCCAAGGCCCCGTACCAGGAGTTCGACGAGTCCGCCGCCGCCGGCCCCGGCGCCCTGTGGGCCCTGCTCACCCCGCTCCTGCTGCTCCTCGACAAGGTCGGCCTGATCACCGCCGCGCCCGAGACCCTCCAGCGCGTCGCCGACCGACTCGACCACATCGCCGAACGCTGCGGCCCGGCCATCGCCACCTACTCCAACCCGGCCAAGACCCTCGCCGCCGAGCTTGCCGACTCCCTCCCGCTCATCTGGAGCGAGGGCGCCGGAGCCGGCCCCGCCGGCCGCCGCTTCGCCGCCACCCTCGCCGAGCTCGCCGGCCGTCCCGCCCTCGCCGCCGACCTGCCCGAGGCCCTGCCCGCCCACGGGGTGCTGCTCGCCGGATCCTTCGCGGCCGGCGCCGACCCCGAGGACTTCTTCCGTGACCGGGTCGAGGAGCCACAAGCCCTCCGCGCCCGCATCGTCCTGCTGCGCGACCGGCCCACCGGCGGACTCTCCGCCGCCCCGGCCGCCCGCGAACTCGCCCTCAGCCACGACACGGCCATCAGCGAGCTCGAACCCGAGGAGGGCGCCGAGCTCGAACAGCTCGCGGAACTCCTCGCCGTCACGGACTTCGCCACGGCCTACCTCGCGCTGGCGGCCACCCGGGGACACGGCTGAGCACGGTCCCGTGCCTGCCCTTCATCCAGGAAGACGGACGACGATGGACCGCCTGACGAACACGATCCGCCCCTACGCCTGGGGATCGACCACCGCGATCCCCGGGCTCCTCGGTATCGAGCCCACCGGAGAACCGCAGGCCGAGCTGTGGATGGGCGCCCACGCCGGCGCGCCCTCCCGCCTCGACCGCGGTGCCGGCGAAACCACCCTCGCGGACGTCATCGCCGCCGACCCCGAGCGCGAGCTGGGCGCCGCCGCCGTCGCCAAGTTCGGCCCCCGCCTGCCCTTCCTCTTCAAGATCCTCGCCGCCGGCGCCCCGCTCTCCCTCCAGGTCCACCCCGACCCGGAACAGGCCCGCGCCGGCTACGCCGAGGAGGAGCGCCACGGCATCCCCATGGACGCCGCCCACCGCAACTACAAGGACCCCAACCACAAGCCCGAGGTGCTCTGCGCGCTCACCCCCTTCGAGGGGCTGTGCGGCTTCCGCCCGCCACTGGAGGCCGCCCGGCTCCTCGCCGGCCTGGAGGTCGACTCCCTCAAGCCGTACGTGGACCTGCTCCGGGCCCACCCCGAGGAGGCGGCCCTGCGCGAGATGCTCACCGCCGTACTCACCGCCGACCGCGCCGAGATGGCCCACTCCGTCGCCGAGGCCGCGGCCGCCGCCGAACGTCTCGGGGGCCCGTACACCCCGTACGCGACCCTCGTCCACCACCACCCCGGCGACCCGGGCGTGATCGCCGCCATGCTGCTCAACCACGTCCGACTCCAGCCCGGCGAGGCCATGTTCCTCGGCGCGGGCGTCCCGCACGCCTACCTCGACGGCCTCGGCGTCGAACTGCTCGCCAACTCCGACAACGTGCTGCGCGCCGGACTCACCCCCAAGCACGTGGACGTCCCCGAACTCCTGCGGATCGTCCGGTTCGAACCCGGCGACCCGGCCGTGCTGCGCCCCGAGGGCAACGGCGAGGAGGTCTACGAGACCCCCATCGACGAGTTCCGGCTCTCCCGCTTCGTCCTCGCCCCCGGCGCCGCCCCCCGCACCCTGCCGGCGGGAGCCCCGCAGATCCTGCTGTGCACGGCGGGCCGCCCGAAGGCCGGTGAACTCGCCCTCGCCCCCGGCGAGTCGGTGTTCGTACCGGCGGGCGAGCGGACCGAGCTGGCCGGGACGGGCACCGTCTACCGCGCCACCGTCGTCCTCTGAGGCCGGTCACCGGACCGGAGCCGGTGGCGGCGGCTGCAAGAATGTGCGGCCGTAGCGCGGCGCCCCGACCAGGGCCGCCGTACCGAGGAAGGGACATCAGGCACCCATGAGTGCGTCGGGCGGAACCAGGGCGATCGTGGCGGCACTCGCCGCCAACCTCGCCATCGCGGCAGCCAAGTTCGTGGCCTTCGTCTTCAGCGGCTCGTCGTCGATGCTCGCGGAGAGCGTCCACTCGCTGGCGGACTCCGGAAACCAGGGCCTGCTGCTGCTCGGCGGGAAGAAGGCCCAGCGCGAGGCGACGCCGCAACACCCCTTCGGGTACGGGCGCGAGCGCTACATCTACGCCTTCCTGGTCTCCATCATCCTGTTCTCGGTCGGCGGCATGTTCGCCCTCTACGAGGGCTACGAGAAGATCATGCACCCGCACCCGGTCGAGGACTGGTACTGGCCGATCGGCGTGCTGTTCTTCGCGATCCTCGCGGAGGGCTTCTCCTTCCGCACGGCGATCAAGGAGTCGAACGAGATCCGAGGCGGCCTGACCTGGCGCCAGTTCGTCAAGCGGGCCAAGGCCCCCGAGCTGCCGGTCGTCCTCCTGGAGGACCTCGGCGCCCTCGTCGGCCTCGTGCTCGCGCTGTTCGGCGTCGGCATCGCCCTGCTGACCGGCGACGGCGTCTGGGACGGCATCGGCACCCTCGCCATCGGCACCCTGCTCATCCTGATCGCGGTCGTCCTGGCCGTGGAGACCAAGTCCCTGCTGCTCGGCGAGGCCGCGGGCCTGGAGGAGATCGAGAAGATCAAGTCCGCCGTCGTCGACGGGGAGACCGTCACCCGCCTCATCCACATGCGGACCCTGCACCTGGGGCCCGAGGAGCTCCTCGTCGCCGCCAAGATCGCCGTCCGGCACGAGGACTCGGCGGCGACGGTCGCCGCCGCGATCGACGCGGCCGAGGCCCGGATCCGCGAGGCCGTCCCGATCGCCCGCGTGATCTACCTGGAGCCGGACATCTACAGCGCGGAGGCCGCGGCCGCGGGCAACGACCCGGCCGCCACCCCGGGCGGCCCCGGCCCCCACTGACCGACCGGTACGGCGGAGCCCCCGCAGCGCAGGCTGCGGGGGCTCCGCCGTATCCGGGGCCCGGGTGCGCGGTTCAGGGCGTCGGAGCCGTCGGAGCCGTCGGCACCCGCGGCTCCGGGACGGCACCCGCCCCGCGCCGCCGGGCCCGCCGCCGGACCGCCCACGCGCCGGCCCCGAGACCGCCGCCGACGAGGAGCACCGCGAACCCGGCGAACATGACGCCGCCGGCCACGATCAGCGCCGTCGGCCGCTCCACCGCCCTGCCGGTCACCGCCGACAGCGGCAGGGAGCCGTGGCCCGGGTCGGCGGTGCGGAACGCGGAGTCCAGGGAGTTCCCGCGGTTGTCCCCCATCAGGAACACCCGCCCCTGCGGCACGGTGACCTCGAAGGCGACCGCCGCCGGCAGCCGCCGGTCCTTGAGGTACGGCTCCTCCAACGGCTTCCCGTTGAGCTGCAGCGCCGCGTCACCCGTGCGGTACGAGATCCGGTCGCCCCCGAGCGCCACCACGCGCTTGATCCCCGGACCGCCGAGCCGCCACCCGGGAGCGTCGAAGAGCACCACGTCCCCTCGCCGGACCCCCAGCTCCGCGGCGCCGCCCAGCGCGAAGTAGGCGGTGTCCCCGGGCCGGTACGTCGGGTACATGCTCTCCGAGGGCACCGAATACCCCCGGACCGGCTGCGGGTTCACGGCGAGCACCCACACCGCCGGCACCGCGACCATCACCGTCCCCAGCGTCAGCAGCACCCTCGCCCAGAACCCCAGTACCCGCCCCGGCCCGCGCCCCATGAATCCGTCCTTCCGCATAAGTGTGGTGGCCGGAAGCGTACGGAACCCGGGCCCGGATCCGTGCATCACCGTCCCGCCCACCAGGGCCGGACGGCACCGGGCTCTTTGCCCGACCCACTGGGGCCCGCACCGTTGATCGGTGTAGATTCGACATCAGTGTCAGGCGTCGCTGCTGATGGCGGTCGGGCGGTCCTCACGACCGGCCGAGGGGAGAGAGGGCCCCCGACGGACTGAGTGCTCGGTGCACCGCCCCAGGCGATGCGCGGCTCAGCCGTACCCACCTCTCGAAACCATGAGGAGCAGCACCCATGGACTTCAAGGTCGCAGACCTTTCCCTTGCCGCCTTCGGCCGCAAGGAGATCACCCTGGCCGAGCACGAGATGCCGGGTCTGATGTCGATCCGCCGGGAGTACGCCGAGGCGCAGCCGCTGGCCGGCGCCCGCATCACCGGCTCCCTGCACATGACCGTGCAGACGGCCGTCCTGATCGAGACCCTGGTCGCCCTCGGCGCCGAGGTCCGCTGGGCCTCCTGCAACATCTTCTCCACCCAGGACCACGCGGCCGCCGCCATCGCCGTCGGCCCGAACGGCACCCCGGAGGACCCGCAGGGCGTTCCCGTCTTCGCCTGGAAGGGCGAGACGCTGGAGGAGTACTGGTGGTGCACGGAGCAGGCGCTGACCTGGCCCAACACCCCCACCGGTGGCCCGAACATGATCCTCGACGACGGTGGTGACGCCACCCTCCTCGTCCACAAGGGCGTCGAGTTCGAGAAGGCCGGCGAGGCCCCGGACCCGTCGACGGCGGACTCCGAGGAGTACGGCCACATCCTGACGCTCCTCAACCGCACCCTGGCGGAGAGCCCGCAGAAGTGGACCCAGCTGGCGTCCGACATCCGCGGTGTCACCGAGGAGACCACCACCGGCGTCCACCGCCTGTACGAGATGATGCAGGAAGGCAACCTGCTCTTCCCGGCGATCAACGTCAACGACGCGGTGACGAAGTCGAAGTTCGACAACAAGTACGGCTGCCGCCACTCGCTGATCGACGGCATCAACCGGGCGACCGACGTCCTCATCGGTGGCAAGACCGCCGTGGTCTTCGGTTACGGCGACGTCGGCAAGGGCTGCGCGGAGTCGCTGCGCGGCCAGGGCGCCCGCGTCATCATCACCGAGATCGACCCGATCTGCGCGCTGCAGGCGGCGATGGACGGCTACCAGGTGACCACCCTGGACGAGGTCGTCGAGACGGCCGACATCTTCATCACCACGACCGGCAACAAGGACATCATCATGGCCTCGGACATGGCCAAGATGAAGCACCAGGC
>NZ_JBVHVT010000167.1:0-6041 GCF_055564695.1 Streptomyces sp. NPDC029014 | reverse complement strand
TGGACTGGTCGGCCGGCGACGTGGCCCTGCTCACCGAGTCCGTGGACTGGCCGGAGACCGGCCGTCCGCGCCGCGCCGGCATCTCCTCCTTCGGCATCAGTGGCACCAACGCGCACACGATCATCGAGCAGGCTCCGGGAGCCGAGCCGTCGGTGGACGCCGACACGCGGCCGGCCGACCGGCCTGCCGCCGCCCGCGTCCTCCCGTACCTCCTCTCCGGCAAGACCAAGGAAGCCCTCCGGGCGCAGGCGGCGGCCCTGGCCGCCCACCTCGACACCGCCGGCGACGACGCCGCGGACGCGGCCGACGTGGCCCACTCCCTCGCCACGCGCCGCGCCCACCTCGACCACCGCGCCGCCACCGTCCTGACCGTCGGCAATGACGAGGACCTCCAGGACGCACTGGCCCGGCTCGCAGCCGGCGAGTCCGCCCCCCGGACGGTCACGGGCCCGGCCGGTGACGGCCGTACCGCCTTCCTGTTCACCGGGCAGGGCAGCCAGCGCCTCGGCGCGGGCCGCGAGCTGTACGACACCTACCCGGCGTTCGCGGACGCGCTGGACGCGGTCTGCGCCCACCTGGACGCGCTGCTCGACAGGCCGCTGAAGGACGTGCTCTTCGGTTCCGACGCCGCCGTGCTGGACCGGACGGAGTACACGCAGCCCGCGCTGTTCGCGATCGAGGTGGCCCTGTTCCGCCTCGTCGAGAGCTGGGGCATACGGCCGGACTTCCTCGCCGGCCACTCCATCGGTGAGATCGCCGCCGCGCACGTCGCGGGCGTGCTGTCGCTGGACGACGCGTGCACGCTGGTCGCGGCCCGCGGCCGGCTGATGCAGGCCCTCCCCGCCGGCGGCGTGATGATCGCGCTGCAGGCGACGGAGGACGAGGTCCTGCCGATGCTCACCGACGCCGACCGGGTGAGCATCGCCGCGGTCAACGGCCCGCAGTCGGTGGTCATCGCCGGTGACGAGGACGCGGCCGTCGCGATCGCCGAGCACTTCCGGGCCCAGGAACGGAAGACCAAGCGGCTGACGGTGAGCCACGCGTTCCACTCGCCGCACATGGACGGCATGCTCGACGAGTTCCGCCAGGTGGTGGCCGGGCTGACCTTCGAGGTCCCCCGCCTCCCGGTCGTGTCCTGCCTGACCGGCGCACTCGTCACGGACGAGATGGACACGGCGGACTTCTGGGTGCGGCACGTCCGGGAGGCGGTCCGTTTCCTCGACGGTGTCCGCGCCCTCGAAGCCGCCGGGGTGACCACGTTCGTCGAGCTCGGGCCGGACGGCGTGCTGTCCGCCCTCGCCCAGGAGTGCCTGACGGGCACCGCCGACGTCGCCTTCGCAGCCGTGCTCCGTTCCGGCCGCCCCGAGGCCGAGACCCTCGTCACCGCCCTCGCGCAGGCCCACGTCCACGGTGTGGCCGTCGACTGGGAGGCGTTCTTCGCGGGCACGGGTGCCCGCCGGGTCGACCTGCCGACGTACGCGTTCCAGCGGCAGCGGTTCTGGCCGAGTGCGGCGGCGTACGTCGCCGGGGACCCGGAGTCGATCGGTCTCGGCGATGCCGGGCACCCGCTGCTCGGCGCCGCGGTGGCTCTCGCCGACTCCGAGGGCGTGCTGCTCGCCGGCCGACTGTCAATCGACACCCACCCCTGGCTCGCCGACCACACCATCCACGGTTCCGCCCTGCTCCCGGGAACGGCCTTCGTCGACCTGGCGATCCGCGCCGGTGACCAGGTCGGCTGCGACGTGGTGGAGGAGCTGACGCTGGAGGCGCCGCTCGTCCTGCCCGAGCGCGGCGGCGTACAGCTCCAGCTGGTGGTCGAGGCGCCGGATGTCGCGGGCCGACGGCCGTTCGCGGTGTACTCGCGCCGCCAGGACGCCCTCGCCGAGGAGCCCTGGACCCGCCACGGGTCCGGCGTCCTCGCCGTCGGCGCGCGCCCCGAGTCCGAACTGGGCTTCGGCGAGCTGGCCGCCTGGCCCCCGGCCGGCGCCGAGCCGGTCGACGTGCGCGGGCTCTACGCGGAGCTGGCCCAGGAGGGCGTCTCCTACGGGCCGCTGTTCCAGGGCCTGAAGGCGGCCTGGCGCCGCGGCAACGAGCTGTTCACCGAGGTCGCGCTCCCGGAGGACGGCCGTCGTGACGCGGCCCGGTTCGGGCTCCACCCGGCCCTGCTCGACGCCGGCCTGCACGCCATCGGACACGGAGACCCCGCCGGACAGGCCGACGCAGGTGCCCTGCTCCCGTTCTTCTGGTCGGGTGTCTCGCTGTACGCGGTGGGCGCCTCCGCCCTCCGGATGCGCCTGATTCCGGCCTCGGCCGACGACGCCCACACGCTGGCCCTGCTGGTGGCCGACGAGACCGGACGCCCCGTGGCGGCCGTCGAGTCGCTGACGCTGCGCCCGGCCTCCGCCGACCAGGTCCACGCGGCCGGCGGCAACCTGGAGTCGCTGTTCCGGGTGGAGTGGCTGCCCGTGTCCGTGGCCCCTGCCACGGCCGCCGCCGGTGACCTCCGCTGGGCCGTCCTGGGACGGGACGAGATCGGGATGGGCGGGCCGGTGGGCTCGGGCGCCCGGGTCACCGAGTACGCCGACCTGGCCGAGCTCGGTGTCGCGCTCGCCGCCGGCGAACCGGCTCCGGACGCAGTCTTCGTCCTCCCGGCGGCCGTCGAGCGGCCCGAGGACGAGGACGAGGGCGAGGACACGGTCGGCCGCGTCCACGCCGCAGTGAACGAGGCGCTGGCGACGGTGCAGGAGTGGCTGGCCGACGAGCGGTTCGCGGACACGCGCCTGGTGTGGCTGACGTCGGGAGCGGTGGCCGTCGAGCGCGGTGCGGGTGTGCAGGACCTGGCGGGCAGTGCGGTGCGCGGCCTGCTGCGCTCCGCCCAGTCGGAGAACCCGGGCCAGCTCGTCATGATCGACCTGGACCCGGAGCAGTCGTCGCAGGCGTCGCTGGCGGCGGTTCCCGCAGCGCTGACGACCGGGGAGCCGGAGCTCGCCGTCCGCGGCGGTGTCGTCACCGCCCCGCGCCTGGTCCGCGTGGCGTCGTCCGAGAGCGTGGCCGCCGGGTCCTCGGCCGTGGTGCTGGGGGACTCGTCCGGGACCGTGCTGGTCACGGGTGCGACGGGTGGTCTGGGCCGGTTGTTCGCCCGGCACCTGGTGACGGCGTACGGGGTGCAACGGCTGCTGCTCACCAGCCGGCGCGGTACGGGCGCGGCCGGTGCCGTCGAGCTGGTGGCGGAGCTGGAGCAGCTGGGTGCGCACGTCGACCTCGTCGCGTGTGACGTGTCGGACCGGAATGCGCTGGCCGGGCTGCTGGCGTCCGTGCCGGTGGAGCACCCGCTGACCGCCGTGGTCCACACGGCGGGTGTACTGGACGACGGCATCCTGGCGTCGCTGACCCCGGAACGGGTGGCGGCCGTGCTGCGTCCGAAGGTGGACGCCGCCTGGAACCTCCACGAACTGACCCGCGAGCTCGACCTGTCGGCGTTCGTCCTCTTCTCCGGCGCGGCCGCCGCGTTCGGTGCGGGCGGCCAGGCGAACTACGCGGCAGCGAACGCGTTCCTGGAGGGCCTGGCCGAGCAGCGGCGTGCCGAGGGCCTGGCCGCGACCTCGCTCGCCTGGGGTCTGTGGGCCCCGCAGGCGGGTGTCGACGGGGGCATGGCGGGGCAGCTCGACGAGGTCGACCTGCGCCGTATCGCCCGGGACGGCGTCGCCGCTCTCGCCGCGAACGAGGGCCTCGCGCTCTTCGACACGGCGATGACGGTGGATGCGGCGGTGCTGCTGCCGATGCACCTCGACGTAGCCGTGCTGCGCGCCCAGGCCGTGTCCGCGGGCACCACCCCGGCGCTGCTGCGGGCCCTGGTACGGGTGCCCGCACGCCGCACCGTGGAGCGGCGCGACGGCGGCGCTTCGGATGCCGGTTCGCCGCTGGTCGCCCGTCTGCTGGCCCTGCCGGCGGCGGAGCACGAAGGTGTGCTGCTGGACCTGGTGTGCGGCCGGGTCGCAGCCGTCCTCGGTCACTCCGGCGCCGACGCGGTCGACGCGGAGCGCGCCTTCCGGGACCTCGGCTTCGACTCCCTCACCGCGGTCGAGCTGCGCAACGTCCTCAAGGCGGAGACGGGCCTGCGCCTGCCCCCGACCCTGATCTTCGACTACCCGACGCCGACCGCGCTGGCCGGGCACCTGCTGGCCGAGCTCGCGCTGAGCGCCGGTCTCGACGGCCGGGACGGCGCACACGGGCAGCTGACGACGCCCGTACGGCCGACCACCGCCCTCACCGACGACCCGATCGTGATCGTCGGCATGGGCTGCCGCTTCCCCGGCGGCATCCGGACCCCCGAGGACCTGTGGCAGCTCGTCGCCACCGGCGGCGACGGCATCACCGCGTTCCCGACCGACCGCGGCTGGAACGCGGAGGCCCTTTACCACCCCGACCCGGACCACGTGGGGACCTCGTACACCCGTGAGGGCGGCTTCCTGCTCGACGCGGCCGAGTTCGACCCGGCGTTCTTCGGGATCTCCCCGCGCGAGGCCCTCGCCATGGACCCGCAGCAGCGGCTCCTGCTGGAGACCTCCTGGGAGGCGTTCGAGCGGGCCGGCATCGACCCGACGTCGATGCGCGGCAGCCGGACCGGCGTCTTCGCCGGCGTCATGTACCACGACTACGTGTCGGGCATCGGCATCGGCGAGGGCGCAGGATCCGGTGAGGAACTGCCCGAGGGCGTCGAGGGCTACCTCGGCACCGGCAACGCGGGCAGCATCGCCTCTGGCCGGATCGCCTACACCTTCGGGCTGGAAGGCCCGGCTGTGACCGTCGACACGGCGTGCTCGTCGTCGCTCGTCGCGCTGCACTGGGCGATCCAGGCGCTGCGCAACGGCGAGTGCGACATGGCCCTGGCAGGCGGTGTCGCGATCATGGCGACGCCCGAGACGTTCGTCGACTTCAGCCGCCAGCGCGGGCTCTCTGCCGACGGCCGCTGCAAGTCCTTCGCGGAGGCCGCGGACGGTACGGGCTGGGCCGAAGGCGCGGGCATGCTGCTCGTCGAGCGGCAGTCGGACGCCGTGCGCAACGGCCACCCGATCCTCGCCGTGGTGCGTGGTTCGGCGGTCAACCAGGATGGTGCGAGCAATGGTCTGACGGCGCCGAACGGTCCGTCGCAGCAGCGGGTGATCCGCGAGGCGCTGGCGACCGCGGGTCTGTCGACGGCCGATGTGGACGCGGTGGAGGCGCACGGTACGGGTACCCGTCTCGGTGACCCGATCGAGGCGCAGGCGCTGCTGGCCACGTACGGCCAGGACCGGCCGGAGGGCCGTCCGCTGCTGCTGGGTTCCATCAAGTCGAACATCGGTCACACGCAGGCCGCTGCCGGTGTCGCCGGCGTGATCAAGATGATCATGGCGATGCGGCACGGAGTGCTCCCGCAGACCCTGCACGTCGACACGCCGTCGAGCCACATCGACTGGGAGGCAGGCGACGTCACCCTCCTGACCGAAGCCCGGGACTGGCCGGAGACCGGCCGTCCGCGCCGGGCGGGCGTCTCGTCCTTCGGCATCAGCGGCACCAACGCGCACACGATCATCGAGCAGCCGCCGGCCGCAGCACCGGTGGAGCTGCCCGAGACGGACGCGGCGCTGCCGGTCCTCCCGTGGGTGCTCTCGGCGAAGGGCGAGGAGGCCCTTCGTGCGCAGGCCCGCCAGCTCCAGGACTTCGTGCTCTCCACTCCGGACGCGCTGCACCCGGTCGACGTCGCCTGGTCGCTGACGGCGGGCCGCGCGCAGTTCGAGGACCGGGCCGCGGTCGTCGCCGCGGACCGTGAGGGCCTGCTGGCCGGCCTGGCGGCGCTGGTCGAGGGCGGCTCGGCGGCGGGTCTGGTCACGGGCTCGCCGGTCGCTGGGAAGGTCGCCTTCCTGTTCACCGGGCAGGGCAGCCAGCGCCTGGGCATGGGTCGTGAGTTGTACGACTTCTTCCCGGTGTTCGCGGATGCGCTCGACACGGTGTGCGAGCGTCTCGATGCGCTGCTCGAACTGCCGTTGAAGGACGTCCTGTTC
>NZ_JBVHVT010000166.1:0-6131 GCF_055564695.1 Streptomyces sp. NPDC029014 | reverse complement strand
CCCCCCCCCCCCCCCCCCCCCCCCCCCCCCCCCCCCCCCCCCCCCCCCCCCCCCCCCCCCCCCCCCCCCCCCCCCCCCCCCCCCCCCCCCACCGGCACATCCGCTTGAGTTTCCCCGCGGCGGGTCACCGGACCGACGGAGGCCGCCGGAAACGGGAGATCGGGGGTGCCACTCGTGCGGATCGGACTGCTCACCGAAGGTGGTTATCCGTATGCGACGGGAGAGGCGAGGCTGTGGTGCGACCGCCTGGTGCGCGGGCTTGCGCAGCACGAGTTCGAGCTCTACGCGCTGAGCCGCAGCGCCGAACAGGAAGAGCGCGGCCGGGTCGTGCTCCCCGAGCACGTCACCCGCGTCTGGACCGCCCCGCTGTGGGCCCCCGCGGACGACGGGCGGAGCTACTCCCGGCGTGAACGCAGGCGGTTCGCCGACTGCTTCAAGGAACTGGTGCGGGGCATCTGCGCCGACGAGGCCGAGCCCTTCGCGGCCGGCCTGTACGGACTCGCCGAACTCGCCCGCGAGCAGGGCGGCCTGTACGCCGCCCTGCGCTCCGAGACCGCGGTGCGCGCCGTGGAGGCCGCCTGTCGGGCCCCCGGCGCGCGCCGCTCCGTCCAGCGCGCGCAGGTCGCCGACCTGCTGGAGTTCGTCGACGCCCTGGAGCGACTGCTGCGGCCGCTGTCCCTCGACTGGTACGAGGACCTGTGCGAGGTGGACGTCTGCCACGCGGCCGCGGGCGGGGTGGCGGCCCTCCCCGGGCTGCTGGCCAAACGCTTCTTCGGGGTGCCGCTGCTGGTCACCGAGTACGGGGTCCGGCTGCGGGCGCACTACCTGGAACGGCCCGCGGACGCCGGCCCCGGGCCGGACGGGCCCGCGGACGGCCCGAGGCTCGCCGTCCGGGCCCTGCTCGCGGCCTTCCACGTACGCCTCGCCTGCGAGATCTACGCCCGCGCCGACCTGCTCGTCGCCGGCAACGCGCACGCCCGGCGCTGGCAGGAGCGGTGCGGGGCCACCCGGGACCGGATGCGGACCGTGTACCCGGGGATGGAGGCGGACCGATTCGCCGCCGTCGGCGAGGATCCCGACCGCGGGGACCCGGACACGCTGGTCTGGGTCGGCCGGGTCGAGCCCGCCAAGGACCTGGTCGGCCTGCTGCACGCCTTCGCCGAGGTCCGCAGGAACGCCCCGGACACCCGGCTGCGGATCTTCGCCACGGCCGCGGTACCCGGCTACCTCGCCGACTGCCGCTCCCTCGCCGCGCAGCTCTTCCCCGACGAGGCCGCCGACGCGGTCACGGCGGGGGAGAACCCGGTCACCTTCGAGGAGATCGGCGGCCCCGACGCCCCCACCCCGGCCGACGCCTGGGGATGCGGGCGGGTGGCCGTGTTGTCCTCGGTGATCGAGGGCTTCCCGATCACCCTGGCCGAGGCCATGTTCTGCGGCCGGGCCACCGTCTCCACCGACGTCGGGGCCGTCTGCGAGGTCATCGGCGGCACCGGCCTCGTCGTCCCGCCGCGCAACCCCCGGGCCCTCGCCGACGCCTGCCTGTCCCTGCTGAACGACCCCGAACGGGCCCGGCGCCTCGGCGCGGCCGCCCGGGCCCGAGCCCTGGAACTCTTCACCGTCGAACAGAACCTGGCCGCCTTCCGCGAGGCCTACCTGTGGCTACTGGCCCGCGGACCCGGCCGCACCGACCCCACCGTCCCCTTCGAACAACCCCCCGAGGCCCGGGTCCCGGGCCACTGGACGAGCCCCGCGTGGGCCCCGAACCCGGAGGCCGCGGTATGACCCTCGACGAAGCCGCCCCGCCCGCCCCGCCCGCCCCGCCCGCCGCGGCCACCCGCCGCCGGGCCGCCGGCGACCCCGTCAAGATCCTGCTGCACCGCCACCGCGACCTGTGCGAGCGGGCCGTGGATCCGCTGGAGATCGCCGCCGGGCTGGAGGCGCAGGGCATCACCGACCGGACCGCCGCCCGGTTCCGGCACCGCGACGTGTTCTCCCTCGCCGAGGAGCTGTACGCCCGCACCCCGCGCGAGGAGGAGGCGCCCGCGCCCTCCGCCGCCGGCCCCGCCGACGCCCGCGCCGTGCGCCGCTTCGGACTCGCCCTGCTGCCCGGCGCCCTCGCCTGCGCGGCGGCCGCCGCCGCGGTGCCGTACGCGGAAGCCGTCGCCGCCCTCGCCGCGGCCGCCGTCCTCCTCCTGCCCGGACCCACCGGGCGGGCCGCCACCGGGCGGGCCGTCGTCGGCCGGGCCGCCTGGACCGCGCGGGCCGTCCTGCTGCTCGCCGCGGCCGCCGCCGGCTGGGCCGTCCACCGCCACGGCACCCCCCTCGGGACCGCCATCGCCCTCGCCGCCGGTCCCGGCCACGTCGCCGCCGCCGGGTACGCCGCCCGGGCCCGGCGCCGCCTCGCCGCCAGCCGCGTCCTGGAGGACTTCGCCGACGGGGCCCGACCGCTGTTCCTCGGCACCGTCGCGGGCTTCACCGCGGCCGCCACCGGGGCGGCCCTCCTCGCCGGAGCCGCCGTCCACGTCGCCCTCCCGCTCGCCCTGCTGCTGTTCCTCACCCGGCTGCTGATCGGCCACGGCGCCCCCCGCGAGCCCGTCGCCGCCGCCCTTGCCCTCGCCCTGGTCCCGGTCCCGGCCGCGGTGCCCGCCGCCGCGGCAGGACTCCTCGTACTCGCCGTCCCCGTGCTGGCCCGCGCATCCGCGCACGCCCGGCCCTGAGCGGCGTAGCCCCTCCGCCCCGACGCTCGACCGGCCGCTCCCCGCGGCCGCCGCCGGAGCGCCGCGCCCTTCCCCTTCCCCTTCCCCTTCCCCTTTCCCATCTCATCCCCATCCCCAGCCCATCGACCAAGGAGACACCGCATGACCGGCCAGCCCACCGACCGAGGGACCGCGCGATGAGGGTGCTGCTGATCGGAGCCAACGGATACCTCGGCCGCTACGTCGCCGACCGGTTGCTCGCCGACCCCGCCGTCCAGCTCACCGCCCTCGGCCGCGGCGACGACGCCGACGTCCGCTTCGACCTCGCCACCGGCAGCCCCGGCGCCCTCACCCGGTTCCTCGACGCCGTCCACCCCGGCGTCGTCATCAACTGCGCCGGTGCCACCCGCGGCGGGGCCCGCGAGCTCACCCGGCACAACACCGTCGCCGTCGCCACCATCTGCGAGTCCCTGCGCCGCAGCGGCTGCGGCGCCCGACTCGTCCAACTCGGCTGCTCCTCCGAATACGGGCCCAGCCAGCCCGGATCGTCCACGGCCGAGGACGCCGTCCCCAGACCCGGCGGGCCCTACGGCGTCAGCAAGCTCGCCGCCACCGAGCTCGTGCTCGGCTCCGGGCTCGACGCCGTCGTCCTCCGGGTCTTCTCGCCTGTCGGACCCGGCACCCCGGCCGGCTCCCCGCTCGGCCGGCTCGCCGAGGCCATGCGGCGCGCCATGCAGTCCGGCGACGGCGAGCTCAAGCTCAGCGGGCTCGGCGTCCAGCGCGACTTCGTGGACGTACGGGACGTGGCGCGGGCCGTGCACGCCGCCTCGCTCTCCGCCGCCCAGGGCGTCGTCAACATCGGCACCGGCCGCGCCGTCCGGCTGCGCGACGCGGCCGCCGTCCTCGCCCGGGTCGCCGGATACGGCGGAGCCCTGCACGAGCTCGACGTCCCCCACGGCGGACCGCACGCCGGACCGCAGCAGTCGCACCCCGGGGCACACGGGCTCCACGGATCCCACGGCTCCCACGGGCACCCGGGGGCCCGGGCCGGAGCCCTCGCCGCCATCGGCGCCCCCCGCTCCGAGGCCACCGCCGAGCAGCTGGCCGCCGCGGCCCCGCCCCCGGCCGCGTACCCCTACCCGGACGGCTGCGGCGCCTGGCAGCAGGCCGACGTGCGCACCGCCCGGGACCGGCTCGGCTGGCGGCCCCGGATCAACCTGGAGGAGTCCCTCGCGGACATCTGGATGGAGGCGGCATGCCGCATCTGAGCACCCAGGCCGCGGCGCCCGCCGCCACCGGGGCCGGCCGCCTCGGCCTCGGCATCCCCGGCTACGCGCACCCGCTGCTCGCCCCGGTCGAATGGGCCGAGCTGACCCGCCCCGGCACCCCGCTGCACTGGGCCGTGCTCAACGTCGCGGACGGGCCCGGCAGCCGGCCCGACCCGCACTGCACCGAGGCCGTCGGCCGGCTCCGGGAGGCCGGCGGCACCGTCCTCGGGCACCTCGCCCTGCGCGACGGGGCGCGCTCGTTCGGCGAGCTCGTCTCCGACGCCCACCGCTTCGTCGACTGGTACCGGGTGGGCGGCTTCTACCTGGACCGGGCCCCGGCCGGCCGGGCCGAACTGGCCGCGGTGCGCCGGGTCACCGACGCCCTGCGCGGGCTCGGCGAGGACCCGCGGATCGTGCTGGGCCACGGCACCCACCCCTACGAGGGCTATGCGGAGGCCGCCGACCAGCTCGTCACCTTCTCCGGCAGCTGGACCGACTACCGCTGGTCGCAGGTCGCCGAGTGGACCGCCGAGTACCCGCCGGAGCTGTTCTGCCACCTCGTCCACGGGATCCCGCGCACCCACCTGGAGGAGGCGCTGCGGATCGCCCGCTGGCAGGGGGCCGGCACGATCTGGTTCACCGACCGGCGCGGGAGCGGCGACCGGGACCCCTGGGCCTCCATGCCCGCGTACTGGGACGAAATCGTCTCAAGGATCGGACCAGGTGTCTCGGAATGAAGAAGGGCGTGGCAGTGTTACGGGAAGAACCACCGTTCGACTTACCCATCTACGGAGTCCCCGTGTCGCTGCCACCCCTGGTCGAGCCAGCTGCTGAGCTCACCGTTGACGAGGTCCGTCGGTACTCCCGCCACCTGATCATCCCGGACGTCGGGATGGACGGCCAGAAGCGCCTGAAGAACGCCAAGGTGCTCGCCGTCGGAGCGGGCGGCCTGGGCTCGCCCGCCCTGATGTACCTGGCCGCGGCCGGCGTCGGCACCCTGGGCATCGTCGAGTTCGACGAGGTCGACGAGTCGAACCTGCAGCGCCAGATCATCCACAGCCAGTCGGACATCGGCCGCTCCAAGGCCGAGTCCGCGCGCGACACCGTGCTGGGCATCAACCCGTACGTGAACGTGGTCCTCCACGAGGAGCGGCTCGAAGCCGACAACGTGATGGACATCTTCGGCCAGTACGACCTGATCGTCGACGGCACGGACAACTTCGCCACGCGCTACCTCGTCAACGACGCGTGCGTGCTGCTGAACAAGCCGTACGTCTGGGGCTCCATCTACCGCTTCGACGGCCAGGCCTCGGTCTTCTGGTCCGAGCACGGCCCCTGCTACCGCTGCCTCTACCCGGAGCCCCCGCCGCCGGGCATGGTCCCCAGCTGCGCCGAGGGCGGCGTCCTGGGCGTGCTGTGCGCGTCGATCGGCTCCATCCAGGTCACCGAGGCCATCAAGCTCCTCGCGGGCGTCGGCGAGCCGCTGGTCGGCCGCCTGATGATCTACGACGCCCTGGAGATGCAGTACCGCCAGGTCAAGGTCCGCAAGGACCCCGACTGCGCGGTCTGCGGCCCGAACGCGACCGTCAAGGAGCTCATCGACTACGAGGCCTTCTGCGGCGTCGTGTCGGAGGAGGCCCAGGAGGCCGCGGCCGGTTCGACGATCACTCCCAATCAGCTGAAGGAGTGGATCGACGAGGGCGAGAACATCGAGATCATCGACGTCCGCGAGAAGAACGAGTACGAGATCGTCTCGATCCCCGGCGCGAAGCTGATCCCCAAGGGCGAGTTCCTGATGGGCTCCGCCCTCCAGGACCTGCCGCAGGACAAGCGCATCGTCTTGCACTGCAAGACGGGTGTCCGCAGTGCGGAAGTCCTCGCCGTCCTGAAGTCCGCCGGCTTCGCCGACGCGGTCCACGTCGGCGGCGGCGTCATCGGCTGGGTCCACCAGGTCGAGCCGCAGAAGCCGGTCTACTAGGAAGCCGGTCTACTAGGACGGACCCATCCGTCCGTCCGAAGTCCGTCCGTAGGGGCCCGGGGGGGGGGGGGGGGGGGGGGGGGGGGGGGGGGGGGGGGTGTTTTTGGGGGGGGGGGGGGGGGGGGGGGGTGGGGGGGGGGGTGGGGGGGTGGTGGGGGGTGGGGGGGAGAGGGGTGGCCGCCCTCTATC
>NZ_JBVHVT010000165.1:0-6142 GCF_055564695.1 Streptomyces sp. NPDC029014 | reverse complement strand
CCTCGGCCCAGCCGGCACCGTCCGCCTGGGCGGAGAACGACTTGCACCGGCCATCGGCCGCCATGGCCTTCAGCCGGGAGAACTCCACGAACAGCGAAGGTGCGCTCATCACCGTGACGCCGCCCGCGAGGGCGAGGTCGCATTCGCCCTGGCGCAGGGCGTTGGCGGCCAGGTGGATGCCCACCAGCGAGGAGGAGCAAGCGGTGTCGACCGTGATCGCCGGACCCTGGAGACCGAGCGTGTAGGCCACACGACCCGACACCACACTGGACGCCTTGCCCGTGCTGACGTACCCGTCGAGCGCGTCCAGATCACGGCCCAGATCGCCGTAGTCCGAGCTCATCGTGCCCAGATAGACACCCGTCTTGCTCTCACCCAGCGAGTCGGGGCGGATGCCCGCGCGCTCCAGTGCTTCCCACGAGGCCTCCAGGACCAGCCGCTGCTGCGGGTCCATCGACACCGCCTCACGCGGTGAGATCCCGAAGAACCCCGCGTCGAAACCCTCCACGCCCTCGACGAATCCGCCCTCGCGCGCGTAGCTCTTCCCCACCGCTTCGGGATCCGGGTCGTACATGCCCAGGCTGTCCCACCGCGACGGCAGGCCGCCCACCGCGTCCCCACCGGATGCCAGCAGTTCCCAGAACGCCTCCGGCGTATCGATCCCACCCGGCAGCCGGCACGCCATCGACACGATCGCGATCGGCTCGGACCGCTGCGCCTCCAGATCGGCCGCCCGCTTCTGCAACGCACGAATCGCGGGAAGCGCAGACTTCAGATCCTGTTGAGTGTTCGACACCATGGAGCCTTTCTGCGCGAGCACCAGCAGGCGCATGACGCGGTCACTGTGAGGTGGTTGTGGAACTGGGCAGTGCCCGAGGGCTGGTCCGATACCGGACCAGCCAATAGCCAGCACCTCGAGCGCTGGTGGACGGCCCCTCGACGTGCTACTTCAGCGTCACGGGAAGGGACACCAGCCCCCGCACCATCCCCAGTCGCCACTCCACCCGGTCGGCCGGAACGGCGAGGCGGATGTCCGGGAAGCGGCGCAACAGGGATCCGATCGCGATCTCGCCCTCCAAGCGGGCCAGCCGGGCACCGAGGCAGTAGTGGATGCCTCGGCCGAAGCCGAGGTGGGCGGCGGCGTCCCGGGTGAGGTCGAGCGTGTCCGCTCGCTCGAACCGGGTGGCATCCCGGTTGGCGGCTGCGACGGACAGGAGCACCAGCCCGCCGCGCGGGATGACGACTCCACCGAGGAGTACGTCCTCCGTGGCGAAGCGTGCGACGCCGGGGTTGGTGGGGCCGTCGTAGCGCAGCAGCTCATCGACGGCCGCCCGGACCAACTCCGGCTGCCGCAGAAGGGCGGCCAGCTGGTCGGGATGGTTGAAGAGGGCGTTCATGCCGTTGCCGATGAGCTGCACCGTGGTCTCGTGACCGGCGAGGAGGAGCGTCAGCGCCATGGCCGCCAGTTCCTCGTCGTCGAGGCGGTCGTCGTCCTCCTCGTGCACCGCGATCAGATCGCTGAGGAGGTCGTCGCCGGGGTCGTTCTGCTTCGCCCGAATGAGCTGCGTGGTGTACTCGGTGAGCCATGAGAAGGCATCGGCCATCCCCTTCACGGACTCGTCGTCCTTGACCACCTGGAACGCCGCGCCCGTCTTCTCCCTGAGCGCCTCGTGGTCCTCGGGCACCCCGAGAAGCTCGCAGATCACGCGAATGGGCAGCTGGGAGGCGTAGGCGCTGATGAGATCGGTTTCGTGGCCGCCTTGCGCCGCCATGGCGTCCAGCAGCTCGTCGGCGATCTGCTGGACGCGGGGGCGCAGACTGTCGATCCGCTTGGCGCTGAAAGCCCGTACGACGAGCCTTCGCAGGCGGGTGTGGTCCGGCGGATCGAGGTTCACCATCGAGCGTCGCGTCGCGTTGTTGGCGCTGGTGATGGCATCCGTGGTGGGCAGTTCGTCTTCACTGGCCATGTGGTCGTTCGCCGCGCTGCTCAACCGTGGATCTTCCAAGCCCGCCAGAACGTCGTCGTAACGCGTGACGACCCACCACTCGACCCCGTCCGGCAGCCGCACCAGCCGAGCCGGCCCCGTCTCCTGAAGCGACTTCAGGGACGGAAAGGGATCACTGAAGAACTCGGGTTCGATGCTGAGCACGGAATCTTTCATTCCCACAGGATGACCATTCGGTGGTCGAGGAATGCTTGAGATCCTGACCCGATCAACGAACTCAAGTGAATGTCCAGGGATTCCGGACCGTGTGAAACCGGCAGGTGCATCTGCTGTTCTGTTCACGAATTCAAGACGCGCTTGATTTCGCCGGATGTGACGCCGGCACGGAGAGCTGCACAAGAGGGGAGGGACCCGGCCATAGGCCGGGCCCCTCTCCGGTATCGCGAGCCGCTAGCGGTCCTTGCGCCGCAGCGCGAGCCGTCGGTCTCCCGGGTTCAGTCGAGGTCGAGTCCCGATGCCTCGAGCAGCGCGTTCAGTTCGGCGTTGATGTCGTCGAGCGACCGTTCCGCCTCGACGGCCCCGGCCGGCGCGGGGACGTCCGCCAGGGTGTCCGGGCTCTCCTGCCGGGCCAGCTCGACGAGTCGCTCCAGCAGTCCGCTGCTGTGGAGCCGGTCGGCGGAGAGCCGTTCGAGCGCCCAGCCGAGCAGCGCCTCGGGGTCCTCGGCCCCGGACGCACCGGCCGGGGAGGGCTCCGCCGGAAGGTCCATCCGGCTCAGGACCAGCCGGGCGATGTGGTCGGGCGTCGGATAGTCGAAGGCCAGGGTGGCGGGCAGGGGGATGCCGCTCTCCGCCGACAGCCGGCGGCGCAGTTCGACCGCCATCAGGGAGTCCAGACCCAGGTCCTTGAGGACCTGCTGCGGCGAGAGCGCGGCGGCCCCGCTGACGCCGAGCACCGGGGCGACCTCGCGCAGCACCATGTCCGTCACGAGTTCCGCCCGCCGGTCCTCGGGCTCGGCCAGCAGCCGGTCGCGGAGGCTCGCCGGACGGCCGGCCGTGTCGGCGGCCGCGGTGGACGCGCGGCGCAGCCGCGGCCGTACGAGCGCCCGGAACAGGGCGGGGGAGTCCTGGCCCTGCTCGACGTCCCGCCGCACTGCCCTCAGGTCGAGCTTCACGGGGACGAAGTTGCCGGCGGGGCGGGCGAGCACGGTGTCGAGGAGGGCGAGCCCCTGGGCGAAGGGCAGCGGAGCGATGCCCTGGCGGCGCATGCGCTCCAGCTCGACGGCGCCCAGGTGGGAGGTCATGCCGACGCCCGCCTGGTGCCACAGCCCCCAGGCGAGGCTGGTGACCGGACGGCCAGAGGCGCGCCGGTCGGCCGCGAACGCGTCGAGGCAGGCGTTGGCTGCTCCGTAGATGCCCTGGCCCGCCGTGCCGATCGTGCCGGCAGCCGAGGAGAAGAGGACGAACGCCGCGAGGTCCATGTCCCGGGTCAGGTCGTCCAGGTGGAAGGCGCCCTTCACCTTCGGGGCCATCACGCGGGAGAGTCGCTCCGCGTCCTGGCCGAGGAGAACACCGTCGTCCAGTACTCCGGCGAGGTGCAGGACCGCAGTCCAAGGCCGGTCCGCTTCAGCAAGACCGAGCACCTGCGCCAGGTCATCTCGCCGAGTGACATCACACGCCACCACGCGTACGCATTCCGCACCTTCTCTTTCCAGTACGTGGATCAGTTCCGCCGCGCCGGGCGCGTCGGCCCCGCGCCGCGAGGTCAGGACCAGATGGCGCACGCCGTGGTGGCGTACGAGGTGCCGGGCGGTCTCCCTGCCCAGCTCGCCGGTGCCGCCGGTGATCAGCACGGTGCCCTCGGGATCGAGGGGCCGGGCGGCGGTGCCGTCGTCGTCGTTGGCCGCGCGCACCAGCCGGGCGGCGAGCACCTCCCCGCCGCGCACGGCGAGTTCCGGCTCGCCGGTGACGGCGAGCGCGCGGGCGAGGGCGTCCAGGTCGGCGTCCTCGGGGCCGAGGTCGACGAGACGCAGCCCGCGCTCCGGGTGCTCGGCGCGCGCCGAGCGGACCAGGCCCCACAGCGGTGCGTACGGCAGCCCGTCGAGCCGGTCGCCCGGGAGCGCGGCGACGCTGCCGCGGGTGACCCAGACGAGTTCCGTCGACGCGAGCCGTTCGTCGGCCAGCAGTTCCTGGAGCTGCGCCAGGACGCATTCGGCGGCCCTGTACGCGGCCTCGGGCGCACTGTGGAAAGGCGGGCGGCCGGTCGTGTCGATCACGACACGGACGGGTGCCTGCGGGTTCGAGGCGAGCCGGGCGGCCAGTGCGTCGTGGTCGGGCAGGGTGGTGACGCCGAGGAGCCCGGCGAGTGCGCCGCTGCCGGTGAGGACGGCGTCCGCGGCCGTGCCCCGGGGGGCGGGAGCGTCCACCGGCTGGAACTCCAGCCGGTACAGGCCGTCCGCTCCGGAGCTCCGCGCGCCCCGCACCTGTTCGGCCGTCGCCCGGCGCAGGTGCAGCCCGCCGATGCGTACGACGGGCTCGCCCGTCGCGTCGGAGGCCCACACCCGGATCTCCTGGCCCGTCTCGGACGGCTCGACGTCGACGCGGACCCGCAGCTCGCCGCTGCCCGTCGCGTACAGCTCGACGTCCGTCCACTCGAAGGGCAGGAGGGCGCCTTCCGGCTCCTGAAGGCCGTCCGCGAGCGTGACGCCCTTCATGATGTGCAGGGCGGTGTCGAGGAGGGCGGGGTGGAGGTGGTGGTCCGCGCCCGCGGCGGCGTCCGGCAGGCGTACGACACCGTACGCCGTGCTGCCCTTGCGCCACAGCTCGGTCAGGCCCCGGAAGAAGGGGCCGTAGTCGATGCCCTGGGCGCCGAACCGGGCGTAGAAGCCGTCGAGGTCGACCGGTTCCGCCCCGGCCACCGGCCACCGGCGCAGCTCGGCGAACGCGTCGGACGCGCTGCCGACCGGCTCCACTCCCAGCTCGCCGCTCGCGTGCCGGGTCCAGTCGTCCTGGGCGCCCTCGGGACGGCTGTGGATGGTGACCGGGCGGCGGTTGCCCGCGCCGGGCGCGCCGACGGTGATCTGGAGCCGCACCGCGTCCTCGATCACCAGGGGCTCGGCCAGGGTCAGTTCGGCGACGCCGCCCGCGCCGACCTCGTGGGCTGCGGCGGTGGCGAGCTCCAGCAGCCCGGTGCCGGGCAGGATGACCGAGCCGAAGACGGTGTGGTCCTTGAGCCACGGCTGGTCGGCGAGGGACAGGCGGCCGGTGAGGAGGTGTCCCTCGCCGTCGGCGAGCTCCGTGACCGCGCCCAGCCAGGGATGCGACGACGCTTCGAGCCCGAGCGAACCGGCGTCGCCGGTGGTCTTCGAGAGGGGCAGCCAGTAGTGGTCGCGCTGGAAGGCGTAGGGGGGCAGTTCGGTCAGCAGGGTGCCGGTGTGGTGGCCGAGGATCTTGTCGAAGTCGGTGGGGTGGCCCTGGACGTGGAGGAGTCCGAGGTTGCGCAGGAGCTGATGGTGGGTGCCGTGGTCGCGGGCGAGGGTGCCGACGACGATGCCGCCGTGTTCGGCGCTGCCGTCGGTCAGCGGCATGGACAGGACCGGGTGGGCGGAGATCTCCACGAAGACGGTGTGGCCGTCGGTGAGGAGCCGGTCGAGTGCCTTGTCGAAGCGGACGGGCTCTCGCAGGTTGCGGCACCAGTACGCGCCGTCCAGCTCGGAACCGTCGGCGACCTCACCGGTCACGGTCGAGTAGAACGCGATGTCCGCCCGGCGGGATTCGAGTCCTTGGAAACCGGCTGCCAGGCCGGGCAGGAGGGGGTCCATCTGCGCGTTGTGTGACGCGTAGTCCACGTTGATCTTGCGGGCGTAGACGTCGCGTTCCTGCAGTTCGGTCACGATCTGGGCGATGGCGTCGGCCTCGCCCGAGATGATCGTCGACCCGGCGGTGTTCACCGCCGCGACCGACAGCGCCTGCCCGTAGGGGGTGAGGTACTCCTCCACCTGCGCGAGGGGCCGCTCGATCAGGGCCATGCCGCCCTGGCCGGCGCACGCCAGCACCGCCTGGGAGCGCTGGGCGACGATCTGCGCGCCCTGGTCCAGGGTGAGAGCGCCGCTGACGACGGCCGCGACGACCTCGCCCTGCGAGTGACCCACCACGGCGGCCGGCTCCACACCCAGCGAACGCCACACCGCCGACAGGCC
>NZ_JBVHVT010000164.1:0-6253 GCF_055564695.1 Streptomyces sp. NPDC029014 | reverse complement strand
TCGATGAACTTCCACTGGGCATTGGTAAGTTGCCTGCGAGTCACGACCCCAGTCCTACCGGGTCCCACCCCGCGAGGAGGACAGAACCCGGGAACAGATCACGACATCACACAGGCCCTAGGCGGACGAGTCACACCCTGCCGAACAAAGACGCGAGGAAAGGCCCCTTGGGTCCAGCCGAGAGCGCCCCGTGTGCACCTTAGGTGGGGCCTTCGTGCTGCTCCGCTCCCAGTGGCGGACCCCCAGAGCGATGGGTTCGGCAAAGCCGAGGACGCGACCATCTGCGACCTCGTCATTAACGTCCTGACCTGCATGTTTGTCTCCATTTACCTAGGATGGAGGTGCACGGGCGACAGCGTGGAAGCAGCGTCGGCTGCTTCGGTGACATCCGCTCGTCATGTTCAGGACGTCCCAGGGAGGGTGCTTCATGACCGTATCCGGCAACCCCAGTCAGCCAGTGAACGTGAGCGAGTACGACGCCAGTCAGATCCAGGTACTCGAGGGCCTTGAGGCGGTACGCAGGCGCCCCGGCATGTACATCGGCTCGACCAGCGAGCGCGGTCTGCATCAGCTGGTGTACGAGGCCGTCTCGTACGCCGTCGACGAGCACCTTGCTGGCCACACCGACTCCATCGACGTCACGATCACCGCGGACGGCGGCATTCGCGTTGCGGACAACGGGCGGGGCCTGCCCGTCGAGGTGGAAGAGCCCACCGGCAAGCCGGCCATCGAACGCGAACTCACGGAGCTGTCCTTCGGCTCCAGGCCCCACACCGGCTACCGGGTCGCCGGCGGCCTCAGCGGCATGGGCCTGTGCGTGGTCAACGCACTGTCGAGCCGTCTCACAGTCGAGGTCCACCGAGACGGCCGCCGCTGGACCCAGGAGTACGAGAAGGGCACCCCGATCACTCTCCTGACGAGGCACGAGGAGACGAGCGAGCACGGCACCACGATCGCCTTCCTGCCCGACGCCGACATCTTCGAGACCACCCAGTACTCCTTCGCCACCCTCTCAGAGCGATTCCAGGAACTGGCCTTCCTCAACAGGGGCCTGACCCTCACACTCACCGACCAGCGTCCGGAGCGGCCGGTCCGCTACCACCACACGGACGGCCTCAAGGCCTACCTCGCCCGCCTCAACCCCTACCCCCCGAGTCCCGTCCACTCCCCAGCCATCGCCTTCGAGTCGGAAAACGAGGACCAGACGATCTCCGTGCAGGTCGCCATGCAGTGGAACACCCGGTCCCCGGGAGAGTTCCGCTCCTTCGCGAACAGCACCCGTACTCATGCGGGCGGCGCCCACGAAGAGGGCTTCCGCACCGCGCTAACAGACCTCGTCAACAACTACGCGCGCCGCCAGCGGCATATATCCGCAGACGACGAGGACATCACGGCCGCGGCCATCCACGAGGGCCTGACCGCGGTCATCTCCGTAAAACTCGCCCATCCCCTCTTCGACGGCGCCACCAGGACCGAGCTCAGCAATCCCGAAGCCGACACCTACGTCCAGAAAGTCGTCCGCGAACACCTCGCGGACTGGCTGGACCACAACCCGAACGAGGCCGCGTCCGTCATCCGCCACATCCTCAATGCCTCTAATCGGGCATGAGGTCGAGGTCAGGAAGCTCTGGTGGAAAGCGGCGCTCCAAGATCTCCGCCCAGCGGTACAGGACAACAAAGCCCGTGGTGTCGGCCTATGCCTGGACCAGCTCTCGGTAAGGGCATCGACAAAGGGCTGCGCGGCGCTGTCGGCAGGCAGCGCTGCAGCGGCCGCCCTGAGCCGCTCGTGCGCGGTGGGGAAGACGCCCTGAGCCCAAGCCTCTTGCTCCCTAACCTGCTTGCTGCCCTCCTCGAGGTTGATCTTTACGATCGCCAGAGCCGGGCAGTCGGGGGTGTGCCAGGTCTCGCTGATCCCGCCGCCGGTCTTCACGGACAGGATGCGGGTGTTGCCGGGGCCCGGCAGGGCGAAGCAGTCGGTGCAGTCGGCGCGTTCCGTCTCCGGCTTGCCGGTCATCGCGAGCTCGCTTCGTCAGAAGGCAGAGCCTGCCATCCCGATCAGCGGGTGACCAGGGCATTTACCCGCCGCAACCAGTCGGCCCGGAACCCGAAGCAGACTTCTTCCCCTCTCGGGTGACCACTGCGGCTGTACCTCCCGTCCCCACCTCGTGCAACCGCCCAGACAACCGTCCAGCCTCTCCGATACGCCCCTGTCCACCGGGCTATCGGCTGCTGCGGTGCGCGGAGACCGTCACCGGCAGGTCGCTTATCGCGGCCTGCCGGCCCGGCCTCCGGCCGTAGAGTGACCGACGCTGAGCTGTATGGGCAGGCCCGGGGGCAAGTCTGTGAAGGCATTGGTGCTCTACACGCTGCTCAGGGCCGCCACGGCCGGGGTCACCTGGCGGTGCCGACGCACCTGGCGTCGAGGCGCAGACCAGTTATGGCCGGCCAAGTGGGATGCCCTGTGCTGGACCCTTCTCATGCTGGCCTTCTCGACGGTGATGACGCTCCAGCCCCTCGACGTGGCCCCGGTCATCACCATCAGCCTGGTCCTGGTCCTGCTGATAGGGGCTGCGGCCAGCGCGATAGCCCAGCCCGTGTCGACCCGGCGTGCCGATGCCGCCACCAGAGCAATGCGCAGCGGGCTCGGGCTTCCCGTCGAACGGCGCATGTGGCGACCTGCCACCATCGGCGTCCTGTGGAGTGTCGGCGCCTTCCTGCTGCTGAATGTGTGGTTCTTTGCCGTCTTGGTCACCAAGCAGGGGCCGGCGATGGATCAGTCCATCGATCACGGGTTCGTGATCTCCTTCTGCGTGATCGTCCTTGGTCTCTTGCACGCTGGTTTTCAGCAGGTACGCGTCGGCCGGGAGCAGCGGCGCGTCCGTAACGCCGAGCACGAGTATCTCTCCCGGGCGGCGCCGGAGTCTGACCTCCCCCGGTAGCGGCTCGGCAGGGTCGGTTGAACCGATCCAAGGACGGGCGGGCGCCACGTACGGGTCGCAGAGCTTCGTGCCGTGAAGTGGCAACGCACGGTCCCGCCCATCAGCCGAGGCGGACCTTGACACCGTCGCGGTGGCCTTCTCCGAAAGCCGCCCGACCCGGCGTGCGGTCGTGGCCCGTACGGCCTTTCTCATGTCGGTGGCTCCCACCCCCTGGCGACGTGTTCCAGCAGGCCGGTTCCAAGCCTCACCCAGAGCGGAACCGCGCCAGCGTCCCGGGTCTGCTCCGGTCGTAGACGGCCTCGGGCCGGATCCCCGCGGCAGAGCCGCCTGCCGGAGCACCCCACGGGCGGCAAGGTGCTCGTAGAAAGCCGTCCACTGTGCCTCGGCGGCGGCGCCGACGGGTGCCGGGGACTGCGGGCGGCGGTGGCCTGGTCCAAGGCGGCGGCAAAGCCAGCATCGCGGCGGCGGCGCTGGTAGACCGTCGCGGTCGTAATGCCGACCTCCGCCGCGGCCTTCGTCGTCGCCATCCCAGCCCGCAGATAGTCGAGAGACTGACGGCGGCGCTGCGGCGTGAACCGGGAGGGGCGGCGCTCCGCCCGCTTCACGGTCGCGGCGGCCACCGCGTCGCAGGCGGCGGCGAACGCCGGCTCTTCACTACGCCAGGTGTTCGCCTGCCCGGCACCGTCGAAAGGGATCTGGGAGGCCAGGCTAGGCTCCCAGGGCCGTGCACCTCAGCCCGACCGAGTCGGACCAGTATGGTCGACGGGTCGCGTCAGCTGTCCGACCCTGAAATGCGGATCAGCAGGTTCATGAGCTGGTGGCGTTCGGCTGGCGAGAGGGGGGCGAGCAGTGCCTCGTTGGCCTCACGGGCCGCTTTCTCACAGCGCTTGAGCAGCTGCCCGCCCTGCTCGGTGAGGGATACCGCGTTCTTGCGACGGTCCTTGCGGTCCGGTTCGCGGATGACGAGACCTGCCGCTTGGAGGTCGTTGAGGACGCCGACCAGGTCCTTGGGGTCGAGCAGGATGCTGCGGCCGAGGTCGGCCTGGGCGACGGGGGCGAGGTCGTGTACGGCGGAGAGCACCACGTGGTGCCACATCTTCACGCCCTCCTCGGCAAGAGCGTCAGCCACCAGGGTGCGTCCGCGTGCGGCGGCATTGCCAAGCAGCCAGCTCGGCAATGAACGGATAGCGGCGAGGGGGGCTTCGGCCATGGTGACAGCCTAGCAGCAAATTCATTGGGCTCCCCAACGAAATCTGCAATATCGTTGGGACTGCCAACGATACTTTGATCCCTGGAGGTCCGATGCGTCGCGTCCGGTATGAATCCGCCGGCGGCCCCCTGTTCCTGGAGGACGCCCCCGTCCCCGAGGCCGGTGCGGGAGAACTCCTGGTGCGCTGCGAGGCCGTGGGGGTCACCCTGCCCGTGGTACGCAAGGTCACCGAGACTGCCGAACCGATCGCGCTCGGCGGGGAGATCGCTGGTGCGGTGGTGTCGGTCGGCACAGGAGTCACCCGTTTCCGGCCCGGCGACCGCGTGACCGGACTGTGCTTCGGGCACGGTTACGCCGACTTCGCCGTCCTGCACGAGGCCATGGCCTCCCCGGTGCCCGACATCGCGAGTGCTGTCGACGCCGTCGCGCTGGTCCGCAGCGGGCTGGTGGCGTACGGAGCCCTGGAGGCCGCCCGCCCGCAGCCGGGCGAATCGGCACTGGTCACCGCGGCGGCAAGCGGGGTCGGTCATCTCGCGCTCCAGTTGGCGCGGATACGCGGAGCGTCGCGCATCGTGGGGGCCGTGTCGGATGCAGGCAAAGCGGACTTCGTGCGTTCGCTCGGCGCCGACGAGGTCGTCGTCTACGACGCTCCGGGGTGGGGCGAGCCCGTCGACTACGCCCTCGACGCGGTAGGCGGCGAGCTGCTCTCCCCGGCGATCGCCGCACTCGCACCGGGCGGCCGGCTTGTCGCGTACAGCTCGGGCGGCGGAACCGTCCAGGCATACGACCTACTGGTGGGTGCCAAATCCGTGATCGGCTTCCAGATGGCGCTGATCGCCCGCGGGAAACCGGAGCTGTACGAGCAGTGGCGCCAACAACTGTGGCGGATGTTCGCCGAGGGCGCTCTGAAGCCCGTGGTGCACGCGCAGTTTGCGCTGGAGGACGCGGCGAAGGCACACGAAACGATCGAGACGCGCGGCAATCTCGGGAAGGTGGTACTGCGTCCGTGACACCTCACGGGCAAAGTGCAGCCGGCGGCGCAGGGAGTGGATGCACCGGACGAGTTGGCGCGCGACCTCGCGATGCGGTTGAGTCTGCACGTCAAGTGATCTTGAAGCCAGAAGGGTTGACCGTGTTCAGAGCAGTGCGGGGGCTTGCGGGAGGAGCGGCGCTGATAGCGGCGCTGACGGCATGTGGAAGCGATGGTGACGATGGGGCAGGTGTTGCTGGCGGCGCCGGGACCGCGGGCGGCAAGGGGAAACCTCCGGTGGTCGTGACCGAGGACATGATCCGTACGGCCCTCGTCAGCAAGGCGGCAGCGCCGCAGGGCTGGAGGGCGGTGGGCGGCGTCCAGATCGACGAGGACGGCGGCGACAGCCTGCGGGAATGCGAGGAGCAGACATCGACGAGCTGCGGCGGCTTCGTCGCGGTCGGGTCGACTACCCTCTCCCTCGAAGGGGGCGGGGCGGTTGACGGATCGACTATCCGGTTCAGCATCGTGTCGTTCAGGTCGGTGGACGATGCGAAGGCAGGGCTGAAGGGCATGACGGCCGAAGCACGGCGGAAGGCGGGGGCTGAGGCAAAGCCGCTGAAGATCTCGGCGGGGGCAGACGAGACCGACGCCTTCACGGGCCCGCACACCGAGGTCATGATGCGCGTCGGAAGCGCCCTGATCCGGCTGGAGAGCGGGAACCTGAAGGAGAACCAGCCCCAGCCCTACAGCGACTTCGCCAAGCTCCAGATTGACCGCCTCAACAAGACAGCCGCGGGGAAGAACCCCGACGCCTGAGGCCGGCGCCGCTGTGACGGCCGGGATGCAAGGGTCTGTCCCGGCCGTCCACCGCGAGGATCCGATCTTCATCCCAATGCGGTGCCACTACCCGGATCAGGCCGTTGCGGGCGGAAGTCACGTCGGGCTGGGCGGTCGGGCGGTCCGCCCGTTCCTACTTCTGACCGACATTCCCGAGCCTCACAGGCAGGAACCGCTGGCAACACTCGTCGACATTCGTTCTCAGAGGACGTTAAGTCCCGTTATCCGCGGTTCGTGATCACCTGTTCGTGTGATTGTTCGACGTACTGGAGTGCGGGGTGAAGTCCGGGTGAT
>NZ_JBVHVT010000163.1:0-6341 GCF_055564695.1 Streptomyces sp. NPDC029014 | reverse complement strand
TCGTCACGGCCCGACAGCCAGGACGCCCAGCGTCCCGCCTGCTCCCGCAACGCCGCCTCGTCACGGCCCGACACCACCACCGGCAGCGGACCGTTGACGGCGACCGGCTCGACCGGCTCGACCGGCTCGGTGACCGGCGGTTCCTCGATGATGACGTGGGCGTTGGTGCCGCTGAGGCCGAAGGAGGACACGCCGGCCCGACGCGGACGTGCCGCGTTCCGCTCCCATGTCTGTGCCTGCTGCAGGAGCCGCAGTCCGCTGCCGTCCCATTCGATCAGCGGGCTCGGTTCGTCGGCGTGCAGGGTCGGCGGCAGTACCTCGTTCTGGAGCGCGAGCACCATCTTGATGACGCCGACGACACCGGCGGCCGCCTGTGCGTGACCGATGTTCGACTTCGAGGAGCCCAGCCACACCGGGCGCTCGTCGGGGCGGCCGGGGCCGAACACCTCTCCCAGCGCACCCGCCTCGATCGGATCACCCAACGACGTGCCCGTGCCGTGCGCCTCGATCGCGTCGATATCAGCCGGGACAAGCCGTGCGGCCTCCAGCGCGTCCAGAATCACGCGCTGCTGGGACGGTCCGTTGGGAGCGGTCAGCCCCTGGCTGCGGCCGTCCTGGTTGACCGCCGACCCACGCAGCACCGCCAGCACCCGGTCGCCGTCACGTTGTGCGGCCGAGAGCCGCTTCAGCACCAGCACACCGGCGCCCTCGGCCCAGCCCGTGCCGTCCGACGCGGCCGAGAACGGCTTGCACCGTCCGTCGGGCGCGAGTCCGTTGAGTCGCGAGAACTCCACGAACGGTGTGGGGGTGGACATGACCGTCACCCCACCGGCGAGAGCGATCTCGCATTCACCCTGGCGCAGGGCGTTGGCGGCCAGGTGCATGGCCACCAGCGACGAGGAGCAAGCGGTGTCGACCGTGATCGCCGGACCCTGGAGACCGAGCGTGTAGGCCACACGACCCGACACCACACTGGACGCGTTGCCCGTGCCGACGTACCCGTCGAGGGTCTCCAGGCCACGCCCCTGCTGGCTGTTGTAATCGGAGCCCATCGTTCCCAGGTAGACACCCGTACGACTCTCGCTCAGCGAGTCCGGGCGGATGCCCGCGCGCTCCAGCGCCTCCCACGACGCCTCCAGGACCAGCCGCTGCTGCGGGTCCATCGACACCGCCTCACGCGGCGAGATCCCGAAGAACTCGGCGTCGAAGCCGTCGACGCCGTCGATGAAGCCGCCTTCGCGGATGTAGCTCTTGCCCACCGCCTCCGGGTTCGGGTCGTAGACGTCCAGGGCGTCCCAACGGGAGGGGAACGGCCCTATCGCGTCCCGTCCCCCCGCCAGCAGGTCCCAGAAACCTTCCGGCGTGTCCACGCTGCCCGGGAGCCGGCACGCCATCGACACGATCGCGATCGGCTCGTCGTCCCCCCTGCCGGCGTCCGCGGCACGTCGTGCCGGGGAGGCCACGGCGGGGGCGAGTGACAGCCGGTCCAGCAGCAGCCCGGCCACGGCCAGCGGCGTGGGGTAGTCGAACGCCAGGGTCGACGGCAGCTGGAGCCCCGTAGCGGTGGACAGGCGCTGACGGAGTTCCACCGCCGTCATCGAGTCCATGCCCAGCTTCTGGAACACCTCCTGCTCTCCGACGCTCTCCGGCCGCGTGCCTCCCAGCACGACGGCCGCCTCCTGCCTGACGAGCGTCACGAGTGCCGTGAGCCGTTCCTCCGTCGGCAGCGCGGCCAGCCGGTCGCGCAGCTCGGAACGGGATCGCGGATCGGCGTCCACGCGACGGCGGCGCAAGCGCACCAGCCCCCGCAGCAGCGGGTGGACGTCACCGCCCCGGTCCGCCTCGCGCTGGACGGCGGCGAGTTCGAGCCGTACGGGCACCAGCTGCGACCGGCTCCCGGCCAGGGCGTGGTCGAGTGCCCGCAGGCCCTGCTGTTCGGTCAGCGCGCCGACACCCTGCCGGCGCATGCGGGCGATGTCCGCCTGCCCCAGCTGGGCGGTCATGCCGTCACCGTTCTGCTCCCACATGCCCCACGACAGGCTGACGGCCCTGCGGCCCTCCCGCCGGAGGCGTGCGGCCAGGGCGTCGAGCCAGGCGTTCGCGGCGGCGTAGTTGCTCTGGCCCGGGCCGCCCAGGACACCCGACACGGAGGAGAAGAGCACGAACGCGGACAGGTCCAGGTCCTCGGTGAGCTTCGCCAGGTGCGCGGCTCCCGCCACCTTGGGAGCCATGACCGTACGGAGGCGCTCGTGGTCCTGATCGGCCAGCAGGGCGTCATCGGTGGCACCGGCCAGGTGGACCACACCGGTCCAGGGATGTGCGGGGTCGGCGGCCGACAGCGCGGCGGCCGCCTGGGAACGCTCGGAGACGTCGCAGGCGAGAATCCGGACGGACTCGGCGCCGGCCTCCGTCAGCTCGCGTACCAGATCGTCCGCTCCGGGGGCCTGCGGGCCTCGCCGGGAGGTGAGCACCAGGTGACGCAGCCCGTGTGCGCGGACCAGATGGCGGGCGACCCGGCGCCCGAGGTCTCCGGTGCCGCCGGTGACGAGCACGGTGCCCTGCGGGTCGAGCGGCAGGGGGCGGTCCGCCGCCGGGGTGGCGGTCGCCGCCTCCTGGACCAGACGCGGGGTGAGCACCTCGCCCTCGCGCACGGCGATCTCCGGCTCATCGGCCGTGGCCAGCACGCGGGCGAGCAGTGCGGGGTCGACTTCGTCCACGCCGAGGTCGACGAGGCGTACCGCCCGGTCCGGGTGCTCGCCGCGTACGGCACGGACCAGTCCCCACACGGTGGCGTTCGCGAGGCCGTGCAGAGCGTCGTCGGACGTGGCGGTGACGCTGTCGCGCGTGACCCAGACGAGCTCCGTCGCCGCCAGCCGCTCGTCGCCGAGGAGGCGCCGGGCGATGGCGAGGGCCCGCTCGGCCGACTGCTGAGCGTTGAGATGGGCTTCCTCGTGGCTGCCGTACACGGTCGCGTCGATGACGATCCGGTCCGGGGCGGGTTCGTCGGCGTCGAGGCGGGCCGTCAGGGCGGCGTCGTCGGCGCAGTGGACCAGTTCCACACCGGTGTGGCCGTACGCGTCGTCGAGGGACGGGGCGAGCGCGCCGCCGTCGTCGAGCGTCCACAGCCGGTGCGCCTCGGCCGGCTCGTGCGGGCCGGGCCGGGCCGGCCGGAACGTCACGCCGTAGACGTGCTGCACCGGTTCGGCGGTGGCGATGTGCTCGGCCGTCGCTTCGCGCAGGCGCAGCGCGGTGACCTTCAGGACCGGTCGTCCCTCGGCGTCCGTCGCCTGGAGCGAGGCCGTGGACCGCGTACGGTCGAGATCCACCCGTACGCGCAGGACCGGGCTCTGCGCGGCCCAGCATTCGACTCCGCTCCAGGCGAAGGGCAGCAGCACACCGCTGCCACCGTCCTCGCCCTCGCCCTCGGCGCGCGCGGCCGTCTCGTGGGCGTCACGCCCGCGCAGCGCCGCCAGACCGTGCAGGGCCGCGTCCAGCAGGGCGGGATGCACACCGTAGTCGTCCGGCCGCAGTTCGCCGGGCAGCCGGACCAGCGCGTAGGCGGTGTCGCCCTGGCACCAGAGTTCGGTCAGGCCCTGGAAGGCGGGGCCGTACGCCAGGCCCAGGTCCCGGAACGTGTCGTAGTAGCCGTCCAGCGGGAAGCTCTGCGCCCCGGGCACGGGCCAGTGCCGCAGCTCCTGGCCCATGTCGTGCGCCGGCGTGCCGTGTTCCAGCACTTCTCCCGTGGCGTGCTGTCGCCACTGCCCGTCGACGGAGTCCTCGGGGCGGCTGTAGATCTCGATGGTGCGGGCGGTGCCGTCCTGAGACGTACCGATGACGACCTGGAGGCGGACGGCCTCGTTGAGGACGAGGGGCTCGAGGAGCGTCAGTTCGCCGACGCCGGCCGCGCCCGTGCGGTGCGCGGCGGCAAGGGCCAGGTCCAGCAGGCCCGTGCCCGGGACGATCACGGTGCCGTGGACGACGTGATCGTGGAGCCAGGAGTGCTGAGCCGGGGAGAGCTTGCCGGTGAAGAGGTGGCCCTCGCCATTGGCCAGGACGGTCATGGCCCCCAGCCACGGGTGCTCCGGACGTTCCAGCCCCACGGAGGCGAGGTCGCCGGAGGAGTGCGACGTCGTCTCCAGCCAGAAGTGCTCGCGCTGGAAGGCGTACGTGGGCAGCGGCACCCAGGCCGCCGGTGAGCCCGTGAGGACCTGGTCCCAGGTGATGTCGTTGCCGGAGACGTGCAGGCTGCCGAGCGCCTGCACCAGCGTGCGCAGTTCGTCCATCGGTTCACCGCCGCGCGACGGCGTCCGCTGCGAGGCCACGAACGTGCTGTCCCGTTCCGAGCAGGTCGCGCCCATCGCGGACAGCACCGACGCCGGGCCGCACTCCAGGAACCGCGTGACACCGTCCTGTTCCGCGGCGCGCACGACGTCCAGGAACCGCACGGCGTCCCGGGCCTGGCGTACCCAGTAGCGGGCGGACCGGATGCCCTCGCCCGGCGCCACGTCCTCGTCGACGCGCTCACCGGTCACCGAGGAGACCAGGGGGATGACCGGAGCCTCGAACCGGCAGCTCTCGGCCACCTTCTCGTACTCCGCGAGCATCGCGTCCATGTGGGGCGAGTGGAACGCGTGCGACACCTCCAGGCGGCGCGTGCGCCTGCCCAGCTCGCTGAAGTGGCTTTCCACAGTCGCCACCGCGGCCTCGTCGCCACTGACCACCGTCTGGGCGGGACCGTTCAGACCGGCGACGGAGATCCGTCCCTGGGCGAGGACGTCGAGGACCTCCGCTTCGGAGGCCTCCACCGACGCCATCGCGCCACCGCGCTCACACGCCTGCATCAGCCGCCCGCGGGCCGCCACCAGCCGGGCGGCGTCGGCCAGGTCCAGCACGCCGGCCACATGGGCGGCGGCCAGCTCGCCGATCGAGTGACCGGCCACCACCGCCGGCTGAACGCCCCAGCTCTCCCACTGCCGGAAGAGGGCCACCTCGAACGCGAACAGGGCGGGCTGGGTGAACTCCGTCTCGTGCACGAGCGCCGCGTCCTGGCTGCCCCCGGGGGCGAAGAGGACCTCGGTGAGCGGACGTGTCATGTGCGGGTCGAGCGCCGCGCACACCTCGTCGAACGCCGCCCGGAAGACGGGCAGTGCCGTGTGGAGGGCTCTGCCCATGCCGGCCCGCTGGCTTCCCTGCCCGGTGAAGAGCACCGCCGACGCGCCGGCACGGGTGGTTCCTTCGACGAGTGCCGGGTGCGGGGTGCCGTCGGCGAGGGCGTGGAGTGCGTCGATGGTCTGGTCGAGGGTTTCGGCGGTGACGGCGGCGCGGGTGGTGAAGTGGGTGCGGTGGAGTGCGGCGGTGCGGGCCAGGTCGGCCAGGGTGACGTCGTCGCGGCCGGAGAGCCAGGACGCCCAGCGTCCTGCCTGCATACGCAGGGCCGCCTCGTCACGGCCCGACACGACCACCGGCATCGGACCGTTGACGGCGACCGGCTCGACCGGCTCGACCGGCTCGACCGGCTCGGTGACCGGCGGTTCCTCGATGATGACGTGGGCGTTGGTGCCGCTGAGGCCGAAGGAGGACACACCGGCCCGACGCGGACGCGCCGCGTCCCGCTCCCATGTCTGTGCCTGCTGCAGGAGCCGCAGTCCGCTGCCGTCCCATTCGATCAGCGGGCTGGGTTCCTCGGCGTGCAGGGTCGGCGGCAGTACCTCGTTCTGGAGCGCGAGCACCATTTTGATGACGCCGACGACACCGGCGGCCGCCTGTGCGTGACCGATGTTCGACTTCGAGGAGCCCAGCCACACCGGGCGCTCGTCGGGGCGGCCGGGGCCGAACACCTCTCCCAGCGCACCCGCCTCGATCGGATCACCCAACGACGTGCCCGTGCCGTGCGCCTCGATCGCGTCGATATCAGCCGGGGACAGCCGCGCAGCTTCCAGGGCATCGCGGACCACGCGCTGCTGCGACGGTCCGTTGGGAGCGGTCAGTCCCTGGCTGCGGCCGTCCTGGTTGACCGCCGACCCACGGAGCACCGCCAGCACGCGGTCGCCGTCACGTTGTGCGGCCGAGAGGCGCTTCAGCACCAGCACGCCGGCGCCCTCGGCCCAGCCGGCACCGTCCGCCTGGGCGGAGAACGACTTGCACCGGCCATCGGCCGCCATGGCCTTCAGCCGGGAGAACTCCACGAACAGCAAAGGCGCGCTCATCACCGTGACACCACCCGCGAGGGCGAGGTCGCATTCGCCTTGGCGCAGGGCGTTGGCGGCCAGGTGCATGGCCACCAGCGAGGAGGAGCAAGCGGTGTCGACCGTGATCGCCGGACCCTGGAGACCGAGCGTGTA
>NZ_JBVHVT010000162.1:0-6399 GCF_055564695.1 Streptomyces sp. NPDC029014 | reverse complement strand
GCGGTGGGCTGCCTTATCCATGGGAGTAGGGCATAGGCCCTTCGGATCGGGGCTCCCCCCCCCCCCCCCGCCCCCCCCCCCCCCCCACTGCCCCGGGGCCGGTCGGGCCCCGAGAGGGGCAGGTATCAGGGCCGGTCAGGCCTCGGGCAGCAGCTCGACCTGGATCTCGACCTCGACCGGGGCGTCCAGCGGGAGGACCGCCACGCCGACCGCGCTGCGGGCGTGGACGCCCTTGTCGCCGAGCACCTCGCCGAGGAGCTCGCTCGCGCCGTTGAGGACGGCCGGCTGCGCCGTGAAGTCGGGGGCCGAGGCGACGAAGCCCACGACCTTCACGACGCGCGCGATCCGGTCGAGGTCGCCCGCGACGGACTTCACCGCGGCGAGCGCGTTCAGCGCGCAGATCCCGGCGAGCTCCTTGGCCTGTTCGGGCGAGACCTCGGCGCCGACCTTGCCGGTCACCGGCAGGCTGCCCCTGACCATCGGGAGCTGGCCCGCGGTGAACACGTAGTTGCCCGAGCGGACGGCCGGCTGGTACGCGGCCAGCGGGGCGGCGACCTCGGGCAGGGTCAGGCCGAGCTCGGCCAGCTTCGCTTCGACGGCGCCGCTCATGCCTTCTCCCGCTTGAGGTAGGCCACGAGCTGCTCGGGGTTGTTCGGGCCGGGCACGACCTGGACGAGCTCCCAGCCGTCCTCGCCCCAGGTGTCCAGGATCTGCTTGGTCGCGTGGACCAGCAGCGGGACCGTCGCGTATTCGAACTTCTTGGTCATGGGGGCGAGCGTATCGCCTGTCGCCCCGGGGAAACGCCCGGCCGGAGCGCGGCGCCCGGCCCCCGGCTGCGGCCGGGGGGAGAGGGTCCTGCGCGACGCGGGGGCCCAATGGTTAGGCTCAGAGGCTGTGAGCAGGCTCCAGGTGGTCAGCGGCAAGGGCGGAACCGGAAAGACCACGGTTGCCGCGGCACTCGCGCTCGCCCTCGCACGCGAGGGCCGGCGGACGCTTCTGGTGGAGGTCGAGGGCAGGCAGGGGATCGCACAGCTCTTCGGGACGGAGGAGCTCCCGTACGAGGAGCGCCGGATCGCCGTCGCTCCGGGCGGCGGGGAGGTGTTCGCGCTCGCCATCGACGCGGAGCGGGCGCTGCTGGACTACCTCCAGATGTTCTACAAGCTCGGGTCCGCGGGCCGCGCCCTGAAGAAGCTCGGGGCGATCGACTTCGCGACGACGATCGCGCCCGGCCTGCGGGACGTGCTGCTGACCGGCAAGGCGTGCGAGGCGGTGCGCCGCAAGGACAAGGCCGGCCGGTTCGTGTACGACCACGTCGTCATGGACGCGCCACCGACGGGGCGGATCACCCGCTTCCTGAACGTCAACGACGAGGTGGCGGGGCTGGCCCGGTTCGGGCCGATCCACAACCAGGCGCAGGCCGTGATGAACGTCCTCAAGTCCCCGGAGACGGCGGTCCACCTGGTCACGCTGCTGGAGGAGATGCCCGTCCAGGAGACGGCCGACGGGATCGCCGAACTGGTGGAGGCCGGCCTCCCGGTGGGGCGGGTCGTGGTCAACATGGTCCGGCCGCACCATCTGGACGAGGAGGCCCTGCGGGCCGCGGGCAACGAGCGGCGGGCCGCCGTGGCCCGGGCGCTGTCGCGGGCGGGCCTGGGCGGCGCCCGGCGCGGCGGGCAGGCGGAGCGGCTGGTGGAGCCGCTGCTCGCGCAGGCCGCCGAGCACGCGAGCCGGGTGGAGCTGGAGCGCGCGCAGCGGGCCGTGCTGCGGGAGCTGGGGCTGCCGACGTACGAACTCCCGCTGCTCGGCGCGGGGATGGATCTGGCCGGGCTGTACGAGCTGGCCTCGGAGCTGCGGAAACAGGCGGGCGAGGAATGAGTGAGGCCTTGGGCACGTCGTCGTCGCCGGAGCTGTCCGTGGACGGGCTGCTGGACGACCGCGACACCCGGATCATCGTGTGCTGCGGCGCGGGCGGGGTCGGCAAGACCACGACCGCCGCGGCCCTGGGTCTGCGGGCGGCCGAGCGGGGCCGGAAGGTGGTCGTGCTGACCATCGACCCGGCGCGCCGGCTGGCCCAGTCGATGGGGATCGACTCCCTCGACAACACCCCGCGCCGGGTGTCCGGGGTGGCCGGCGACGGCGGTGAACTGCACGCCATGATGCTGGACATGAAGCGGACCTTCGACGAGATCGTCGAGGCGCACGCGGACCGGGAGCGGGCCGGGGCGATCCTGGCCAACCCCTTCTACCAGTCCCTGTCGGCCGGCTTCGCGGGCACGCAGGAGTACATGGCGATGGAGAAGCTGGGGCAGCTGCGGGCCCGGGACGACTGGGACCTGATCGTGGTGGACACCCCGCCGAGCCGGTCCGCGCTGGACTTCCTCGACGCGCCGAAGCGGCTCGGGTCGTTCCTGGACGGGAAGTTCATCCGGGTGCTGATGGCCCCGGCGAAGGTCGGCGGCCGGGCGGGGATGAAGTTCCTCAACGTCGGCATGTCGCTGATGACGGGCACCCTCAGCAAACTGATGGGGGCTTCGCTGCTGAAGGACGTACAGACCTTCGTGGCGGCGATGGACACCATGTTCGGCGGCTTCCGCACCCGCGCGGACGCGACGTTCCGGCTGTTGCAGGCGCCGGGGACGGCCTTCCTGGTGGTGGCGGCCCCCGAGCCGGACGCGCTGCGCGAGGCCGCGTACTTCGTGGAGCGGCTGGCCGCGGAGCGGATGCCGCTGGCCGGGCTCGTCCTGAACCGGGTGCACGGCAGCGGCGCCGACGGGCTGTCCGCCGAGCGGGCCCTGGCCGCCGCAGACAATCTTGAGCGGGCCGGCATTGTGGATCAGGAGGCCGGGAAAGCTGGACTTCGTGACTCGGCCGCAGAGGGCGTACGCGCGCAACCGGGCCCGGACGCGGGCTCGGACGCCGACGCGGCCGCGGAAGCGGATGCGGATGCGGATGCGGACGAGATCGCGGCGGGACTGCTTCGCCTGCACGCCGAGCGCATGCAGGTGATCGCGCGCGAGCAGCACACGCGCGACCGGTTCACCTCTCTGCACCCCGAGGTGGCGGTGACCGAGGTGGCCGCCCTGCCCGGCGATGTGCACGACCTCGCCGGGCTGCGGGCCATCGGAGAACGACTCGCGGCCGGGGTTCCGGCCGGAGCGTAGGCGACCGTACGGCGACGGGTGTACGCGGAACGGCGGGGGATCTACCCGGCCGCCGCGTACGTCTCGTACGGGACGTCCATCTCCGCATCGACATCCACGGTGAGGATGCCCGTGCTGCGTTCGTACTCCATGCGGGCGGTTTCGAGCAGTCGCCGCCACGAGGTGACGGTGGGTCGCCGGCGCAACAACGCGCGACGCTCCCGCTCGGTCATTCCGCCCCACACGCCGAACTCGACGCGATTGTCGAGCGCGTCGGCCAGGCACTCGGTCCGCACCGGACATCCGGTGCACACCGCCTTGGCCCTGTTCTGTGCCGCTCCTTGAACGAACAGTTCATCCGGATCGGTAGTGCGGCAGGCTGCCTGCGCACTCCAGTCGGTTACCCAGCCCATCCCGGCGCCGTCCTCTCCCGAATCGAGGCTCCCCCACGGCGGTAGCGGCATATTCACCGCTGCCAGTTGAGGACGTTACGGAAGGCGAGGACGGCGCAACACCCCCGACGGGCCCAATCTTGAATGGTCCGAACGGACTATGGGTAAGCGGCAGATCACCCGACGGAGTGATCGAACGACATGCCGGACCGTTCCGGCGATTCGGATGAAATCGGCGAACCCCGGACGAGCGGCCGTCAGAGTGAGCGGCGAGATTCGGACATCAGTCCACCCCATTCGGGAAGGGTGAAAATCAAGCCGGAGGGTTGATGTTGGGCCGCACTGCTGTGACAGTTGGGGACAGCTTAGGCCAAGGCATTCGCGTGTGTCCGGCGAATGAGAACGTAGGCTGCACTCCATGGGTAAGAAGCGCTCGGGCGCCGGGCTCACGGGGCCGCAGCAGGCCGCCAAGTTCCTCGGGCTGTCCGTTCTCTCCGGAGTCGTTCTGGCAGGTATCGCCATCCCGGGCGCCGGGGCCCTCGGGCTGGCCGCCAAGGGCACCGTCGAGGGGTTCGACGAGATCCCGGCCAACCTCAAGACCCCGCCGCTCAGCCAGCGCACCACGATCCTGGACGCCGAGGGTGGCCTGATCGCCACGGTGTACTCGCGCGACCGGCAGGTGGTCCCGCTCACGGCCATCTCGCCGTACATGCAGAAGGCGATCGTCGCGATCGAGGACTCGCGCTTCTACGAGCACGGCGCCGTCGACCTCAAGGGCATCCTGCGCGCGGTCAACCGCAACGCGCAGGAGGGCGGCGCCGCGCAGGGCGCCTCGACGCTCACCCAGCAGTACGTGAAGAACGTCTTCGTCGAGGAGGCCGGCGACGACGAGACCAAGGTGCGCGAGGCCCAGGAGAAGAGCCTCGGGCGCAAGATCCGCGAGCTGAAGTACTCGATCCAGGTCGAGGAGGAGCTCGGGAAGAAGAAGATCCTCGAGAACTACCTCAACATCACGTACTTCGGCCAGCAGGCGTACGGCATCGAGTCCGCCTCCCAGCGCTACTTCAGCAAGCCGGCCAAGGAGCTCACCCTGGACGAGTCGGCGCTGCTCGCCGGCCTCGTGCAGTCGCCCAGCCGGTACGACCCGGTGAACGACAACCAGGAGGCGATGAAGCGCCGCAACGTCGTCCTCCAGCGCATGGTCGACATGAAGGACATCTCGCAGGCCGAGGCGGACGAGGCGAAGAAGAAGCCGGTCCAGCTGAAGGTGACCCGGCCCAAGAACGGCTGCATCACCGCCGTCAAGGGCGCGGGCTTCTTCTGCGACTACGTGCGCAACACGTTCCTGACCGACCCGGTGTTCGGCAAGACCCGCGAGGAGCGGGCCAAGCTCTGGAACCGGGGCGGCCTGACCGTCCGTACGACACTGGACCCGCAGTCGCAGGACTCCGTCAACGAGTCGATCAAGGACCACGTCAGCCAGGACGACAAGGTCGCCACGGCCGTCACCCTGGTCCAGCCCGGCACCGGCCGGGTCGTCGCCATGGGCCAGTCCAAGCCCTACGGCTTCAACAAGAACGAGACGCAGATCAACTTCTCCGTCGACAAGCGGATGGGCGGATCCAACTTCGGCTTCCCGACCGGCTCGACGTTCAAGCCGTTCGTCGCCGCGGCGGCCCTGGAGGAGGGCGTCTCCCCCGGCAAGGTGTACCAGTCGCCCTACCAGATGGAGTACCCGAGCCCGGTGCAGACCTGCGGCGACAAGCCCTGGGTCAACACCAAGCACGAACGCCTGGAGAACGAGCAGGAGTCCGAGGTCGGCCCGTACGGCATGAACCAGGCGATGGCCAAGTCGGTCAACACCTACTTCGTGGAGATGATCACGGAGACCGGCGTGTGCCCGGTCACCGAGATGACCACCAAGCTCGGCGTGATCCCGGCCGACGGCACCAAGCTGGCCGAGGTCCCGGCCATCGCGCTCGGCACCGAGGGCATGTCGCCGCTGACCATGGCCAACGCGTACGCGGCCTTCGCCAACCGCGGCACGTACTGCACCCCCGTCTCCATCGAGTCCATCACCGACTCCCACGGCAAGGCGCTGACCGTGCCGAAGTCCAAGTGCGAGCGGGTGATGTCGGAGCGCACCGCCGACACGATCAACAGCCTGCTGCTCGGCGTGGTCGACTCCGGTACGGGTACGGCGGCGGGCCTGACCGACCGGCAGAACGCGGGCAAGACCGGCACCACCGACAGCCGCTACAACGCCTGGTTCGTCGGGTACACGCCGAACATGTCCGGCGCGACCTGGGTCGGCTCGGGCGGCTCCAAGCAGGTGTCGATGGAGAACATCACCATCGGCGGCCAGTACTACGACAAGGTGTACGGCGGCGGGCTGCCCGGCCCGATCTGGAAGCAGGCGGTCAGCGGGGCCCTCTCCGGCCGCGAGGCCCCGAGCTTCGTCACGGTGCCCCTGCCCGACACCGGGAACCCCGGCGGCGCCGGCAAGCCCACCCCGCCGAACAACCCGACGAAGCCCAACAAGCCGGGCAAGCCCGGCAAGCCCGGCGGCGGCGAGGGCAGGCCCGGCGGCCAGGCCACGGGCGGCGGCGGCACGACCGGCGCCACCACGGGCGCCGCGACGGGCGGGGGCAACACGCCGCCCAACCCGTTCCCCGGGGTCACCGTGGGACCGGGCGGCGTGATCGGCGGCCGCGAGGGGCAGTAGCGCCCGGGGACGGCACGACGAACGACAGGGCAGGACAGAACGGGGCGGGGGGGGGGGGGGGGGGGGGGGGGGGGGGGGGGGGGGGGGTGGTTCCTTTTTGTTCTTTTTGTTGGGGGTGGTTTTTTTGTTTTGGTGGTACATC
>NZ_JBVHVT010000161.1:0-6511 GCF_055564695.1 Streptomyces sp. NPDC029014 | reverse complement strand
CCCCCCCCCCCCCCCCCCCCCCCCCCCCCCCCCCCCCCCCCCCCCCCCCCCCCCCCCCCCCCCCCCCCCCCCCCCCCCCCCCCCCCCCCCCGCCCCTGTTCTCGTGCGCCGTGTGCGGTGCGCCGTGTGCGGTGCGCCGTGTGCGGTGCGCCGTGTGCGGTGCGCCGTATACGAAATGCGGCTCAACGCATCAACACATCAGCACATCACTGCATCAGCGCATCTTTCCGCCGCGCGGCATCCGCATGCCCTTCGGCATGGGGCCCTTCGGCAGCGGCATGTTGCTCATGAGGTCGCCCATGGCGCGCAGCTTGTCGTTGGCCTGGGTCACCTGCGGGCCGGACAGCACGCGCGGCAGCTTGAGCAGGGTCGTGCGGAGCTTCTTCAGCGGGACCTGGCCCTCGCCGGTGCCCACGATGAAGTCGTTCACCGGGACGTCCGGCATGATGCGCGCGAGCTTGCGCTTCTCGGCGGCCAGCAGGGGCTTCACCCGGTTGGCGTTGCCTTCGGCGATCAGGACGACGCCCGCCTTGCCCACGGCCCGGTGGACGATGTCCTGGCTGCGGTTCATCGCGATGGCGGGGGTGGTCGTCCAGCCCCGGCCCACGTTGTCCAGTACGGCCGCGGCCGCTCCCGGCTGGCCTTCCATCTGCCCGAAGGCCGCCCGCTCGGCGCGGCGCCCGAAGACGATCGCCGCCGCGAGGAACGCCACCAGGAAGCCCAGGATGCCCAGGTAGACCGGGTGGTCGATCAGGAAGCCGATCCCGAGGAAGACACCGAAGGTGATGAGTCCGACGGCCGCAAGGATCAGACCGACCTTCGGGTCGGCCTTGCGCGTCATGTTGTACGTGAGGGCGATCTGCTTCAGTCGCCCTGGTGTCGCAGCAGTCTCTGCGTTTGCCTTCCTCGCCATACAGCGAAGTTTACGTGGCCTGTGGGGCCCGGGTCGCCGCGGCCTCGAGTACGTGCTCGGTTTCGACGCGGTCCTTCGCGCGGCGGCGGTCCTCCAGGACCGCGGTCCAGGCATTGCGGCGGGCACCGCTCATGAGCAGCGATTCGAGGCCCCGGAAGGCCTCTGCGAACGACGGAATGGCGATGGCGCGTACGGGCGCGGCCTGCATGGTCTCGTTCCCTTTCACGGTGCTCACGTCGGTCCGGAAGGCGCACGGCGGGGGTGTCGGGGGTGTGCGACGGCGTGCGCGGCGCGTTGACCTATCGTCACTGATTGGTGTTACCAGGGCATGACCGGCCGGTCAAACGGTGATGAAACATTTACGCGGCCCGTCGGATCTCTTCCCTCGAAGAGCCTACGGGCCGCGTCCATGCGGCATTACTCACCGGTAAGTTTTGTGCGTGACGTCACACGCTGCTACGCCACGACTCCGCTGCGCTTGTCCATCGCCTGCTGGTAGAGGCGCCCGGCCCGGTAGGAGGAGCGGACCAGCGGGCCCGACATCACACCGGAGAAGCCGATCTCCTCGGCCTCCTTCGCCAGCTCGACGAACTCGGCCGGCTTCACCCAGCGCTCGACGGGGTGGTGCCGCGGCGACGGCCGCAGGTACTGGGTGATGGTGATGAGCTCGCAGCCGGCCTCGTGCAGGTCGCGCAGGGCCTGCGAGACCTCCTCGCGCTCCTCGCCCATGCCGAGGATCAGGTTCGACTTGGTGACCAGGCCGTACGCGCGGGCCTTGGTGATCACTTCGAGGGAGCGCTCGTAGCGGAAGCCCGGGCGGATCCGGCGGAAGATCCGCGGAACCGTCTCGACGTTGTGCGCGAAGACCTCGGGGCGGGAGGCGAAGACCTCCTCCAGCAGCTCCGGGACCGCGTTGAAGTCGGGGGCGAGCAGCTCGACCTTGGTGTGGCCGCCCTCGCGGCCCGCCGTCTGCTCGTGGATCTGGCGCACGGTCTCCGCGTACAGCCAGGCGCCGCCGTCCTCCAGGTCGTCGCGGGCGACGCCGGTGATGGTGGCGTAGTTCAGGTCCATCGTGACGACCGACTCGCCGACGCGGCGGGGCTCGTCCCGGTCCAGGGCCTCGGGCTTGCCGGTGTCGATCTGGCAGAAGTCACAGCGCCGGGTGCACTGGTCGCCGCCGATGAGGAAGGTGGCCTCGCGGTCCTCCCAGCATTCGTAGATGTTCGGACAACCGGCTTCCTGGCACACCGTGTGCAGGCCCTCGCCCTTCACGAGGTTCTGCATCTTCGTGTACTCGGGACCCATCTTCGCCCGGGTCTTGATCCACTCGGGCTTGCGCTCGATGGGGGTCTGGCTGTTACGGACCTCCAGGCGCAGCATCTTGCGTCCGTCGGGTGCGACTGCGGACACGACCGGCTCCCTGTGACTGTGATTCCTCGGCGCCCACCAGGGTACGCCCGTAAATTCGTACGCTCTTACGTCGGCCAACCTGCGGGCGGGCGGACGCATTCCCCGGCGGCTACGCCCCCGGGGCGGTCTCGATCTCCCGCGGCCGCAGCTCGGCGTGCTCCAGCACGTCCTTCAGGTGCTTCTCGACCACCGGCAGCACCTCGGCCACGGTGACCTCGCGGCCCAGTTCGTACGAGAGGGACGTCACACCGGCGTCGCGGATGCCGCAGGGCACGATCCGGTCGAACCAGGTGGTGTCGGGGTTCACGTTGAACGAGAAGCCGTGCATCGTGACGCCCTTGGCGACGCGGATGCCGATCGCCGCCAGCTTGCGGTCCTCACGGCGCTGCCCGGCGTTGGACGGGGCGTACTCGGGGCCGTTCAGACGGGCGTCGAACTCCTCGTCCTCCAGGCGCGGGTCGAGGTCCAGGGACAGGCCGCCGATCTTCGGGCGCTGCTCCAGAGGATCGCCCAGCACCCACACGCCGGAGCGGCCCTCCACCCGGGTGGTCTCCAGGCCGAAGTCGGCGGCGGTGCGGATCAGCGCCTCCTCCAGCCGGCGCACGTGCGCGACGACGTCCACCGGCCGCGGCAGCTTCATGATCGGGTAGCCGACCAGCTGGCCCGGGCCGTGCCAGGTGATCTTGCCGCCGCGGTCCACGTCGACGACGGGAGTGCCGTCGAGGGGGCGCTCGCTGTCGGCGGTGCGCCGCCCGGCCGTGTACACCGGCGGGTGCTCCAGCAGGAGGCAGGTGTCCTCGATCTCGTCCGCGAAGCGGGCGGCGTGGACCCGGCGCTGCTCTTCCCAGGCCTCGGTGTATTCGACGTAGTCGTCGGGTCCGAAGCCCAGATGGACAAACCCAAGCTCAGCCACCACAGCGCCTCCTCGTTGAACCTGCTGTGTGCACGTATCGCACCAGCCAAGAGTACGGCGGCCGGTCGCGGCCGCTCCGGGGGCCCTCAGCCACCCGCCCCCGGCCGCGGCCCGGCCTCCGCTTCCGCCCCGGCGTCCGCTTCCGGCCCGGTCTCCGCTTCCGGCCCGGCCTCCGCTTCCGGCCCGGCCTCCGCTTCCGGCCCGGGCAGCGGCGGGGGCCGCCTGCGCCCCCTGGCCGGCCGGTCCGGGTCCTCGTCCGCGCGCGGCAGCCGCCGGTGCCCCTCGGAATGGTCGTTGACCCAGCCGCACACCCCGCACGCGTACCGCCCGTCCAGACCCGCGATGTACGTACCGCACCGGCGGCACTCCGCCTCGGTGATCTCGGGTGCGCGCAGCGGCGCCGCGGTGGAGTCGGCGGGCGGCTCCGCCCTGGTCGGCCTGCGGGTCATGGGGCGCAGCGTACGCGGCGGGCGTCGACGCGGCCGTAAAGAGCCCCACCGATTCTGCACACGATCGGATGAATATGGGGCACAGAGGACGGCACAAGGGAAGTTCGCCGCTACATTCACGCCGTTCACAGGGCCGAACCTCCGGTCCGTCACGTCAGGAAACCGTGGAGCCGATGACGGAACGCCCCGCCCAGCACGTCCCCAACCGGCAGCTCGCGGCGCTGATCGCGGAAGCCGGGTTCTCCAACGCAGGTCTGGCCCGCCGCGTCGACCAGCTGGGCCTGGAACACGGCCTCGACCTGCGGTACGACAAGACCTCCGTCACCCGGTGGCTGCGCGGCCAGCAACCCCGAGGAACCACCCCCGCACTGATCGCCGAGGTGTTCACCCGGCGCCTGGGCCGCCGGCTCTCCGCCCAGGACCTCGGCCTGGACGCCTGCGCGCCCGTCTACGCGGGCCTGGAGTTCGCGGCCACCCCGGAGGAGGCCGTCGACATCGCCAGCGGACTGTGGCGCAAGGACTCCGGCTCCCACGCCGAACTGCGGAAGATCGCCTTCACCCCGGCCGGGCTGGTGGTCCCCAGCCGGGACTGGCTGATCGGCCGGCCCGACGAGCACGTGGGCCGCGGCGCCGACCCGGCCGCCGCGGCCCGGGTCCCCGCCCAGGGCCGGAGCACGGTCCCCCGCCAGCGGCAGGTCGACCGCGGCCCGGGCCAGCGCGTCACGGGCGGGGACATCGCCGCACTGCGCTCGGTCAGCGAGCTCTTCAAGACCCTGGACCAGACGTACGGCGGCGGGCACGCCCGCCAGGCCCTGGTGCGCTACCTGGAGCACGAGGCCGAGCCGATGCTGCGCGGCACCTACGGCGAGACCACCGGCCGCCGGCTCTTCGCGGCCGCCGCCGACCTGACCCGCCTCGCCGGCTGGACCTCGTACGACATCGCCGCGCACGGGCTCGCCCAGCGCTACTTCGTCCAGGCGCTGCGGCTGGCGCAGGCCGCCGCGGACCGGCCGTACGGGGCGTACGTGCTGGTCACCATGAGCCGGCAGGCGGTCTACCTCGGCCACGGCCGGGAGGCGGTGCAGCTGGCCCGCGTCGCCCAGCAGGGCGTCGGCTCCGGGCCCCCGCAGCTGGTCCAGGCGCTGCTGCACTCGGCGGAGGCCCGCGGGCACGCCGTGCTCGGCGAGGTCCGCGCCGCGACGGCCGCACTGGTCCGGGCCGAGCGGGCGCTGGGCGCGGCCCGGCCGGGGGACGACGTGCCGCACTGGGCGCGGTTCTTCGACGAGGCCCAGCTGGCCGACGAGTTCGGGCACTGCCACCGGGACCTCCAGCAGTACCGGGCCTCGGCCCAGCACGCGGAGCGCTCGCTCCAGCTGCGGGCTCCGGCGCTCGCCCGCTCGCGGCTGTTCAGCCGGGTGGTGCTGGCCACGGCCCGGCTGGGGCTGGGCGAGCTGGACCAGGCGTGCGCCCTGGGCGCGGAGGCGGCGCAGCAGGCGACGGAGATGCGGTCGGTGCGGGCGGTGGAGTACGTACGGGACTTCGAGCGCCGGCTGGAGCCGTACCGGGACGCGGCGGCCGTACGCACCTACCGGGACCGGGTCGCGGCACTGTCCTGAGCCCCGGCACGCCCGGGCTGCTGGCGGGGGTGCGGGTCCGAGCGGGGATGCGGGTCCGAGCGGGGGTGCGGGCCCGGGCAGGGGTGCGGGTCCGAGCGGGGGTGCGCACGGGTGCGGGCGGGCCCGGCCCCCGGTGCGGGGAACCGGGCCCTTGCCCTGTGGTTCTTCTCAGGCCACCGCCGGGAGGGCGGCCCCGGCGCTGACCGGCAGCCGGATGCCGAAGTCGCGCAGGACGGCGGTGGCGGCGCGGCGGGCCGAGTGCAGGGCGCCCTGCACGGTGTTGGCATCGCGGTGGTCGCCGCACACGTACAGCCCGGCCAGCACCCGGACCGGGCGGCGCAGGTCGTAGGGCGGCGGCATCGCGGGCACGGCCTCCGGGGCGTGGTGGACGGCCAGCAGCTCCCAGTCCCGGGTGGCGGTCCCGTACAGCCGGGCGAGGCGCGAGGCGACGGTGCGCACGGGCGGCGGCGGACCGAGGACGGTCGTGGTGACCAGGCTCCGGCCGGCCGGGGCCCGCGTCGCGTCGACCGCGCTCATCACGGCGGTGTGCGCGACGGGCCAGCGGGGGTCGCCGTCGAGCAGCAGCGAGCCGTCCCAGGGCAGCGGGGCCGGGGTGGCGTGGTGGATGACGGTGACCTCGTGGAAGTCCGGCACCCGCAGCCCCGGCAGCAGCTCGGCGGCGGCCCGCGCCCCCGTGGCCAGCACCAGGGAGCGGCAGCTGAAGTCGCCGTGCTCCTCGGTGGTGACCCGCTGGGTCGCCACCGACGTGACCCGGACCCCGGTGCGCACGGTGCCGGGCGGCAGGGCGGCCGCGAGCAGCCCCGGCAGGGCCGCGGCCCCGCCCTCGGGCACGGCGAGCCTGCCGCGGGCGAAGGTGCGCAGGGCCAGGTCGGCGACGCGGCTGGAGGTGGTGAGCTCCGGGTCGCGCAGCAGGGCGGCGAGCAGCGGCCGCAGGGTGGTGCCGGGGGCCCGGGAGCCGAGGGCGGCCGCGGCCGTGCGCTCGGGCCGGGCCAGCAGGCGCTCGACGGGCAGCGCGGCGAGCCGGCCGAGGTGGGCGCTGAGCCGGGCCTGGTCGAGGGACCGGCTGGCCAGCGCGGGGGGCGGGGGCATGACCCCGGCCCACAACCGCCGGCCGTTGGTGGGGAAGAGCACCCCCGGTTCGAAGGGTCGCAGGACCAAACCGGCCAAGGCGGGGGTCTGGTTTAGCTTC
>NZ_JBVHVT010000160.1:0-6698 GCF_055564695.1 Streptomyces sp. NPDC029014 | reverse complement strand
TTTTTTTTTTTTTTTTTCTTTTTTTTTTTGGGTGAGAACCTCCCCACGGAGGGGGGGGGTGCGGTGGGGAGGAGGCGAGGAAACGGCGGTTTCGGGGGGGGGGGGGGGGGGGAAACCCCCCCCCCCCCCCCCGCGTTGTGGACGGCGATGCGGTGGAGCTGTGGGACCTGGGGTGGATCTGCGGATCTTTTGTGCGTGGGACTGCCGTCGGCGGTGCGTGGGTCTGCCGTCAGCTGTGCGTGGGACTGCTGTCAGTGCGCGGCGGCGCGGGCCATCGCTCCCGCTCGGCGTGCCTGCATCGGAACGCCGTTCGCCGTGGCCCGGGCGGCAGGCGGCGCCGATGCGCGCTCCCGGCGCGGCTGTGCGGCCACGCCGTTCTGGACGTCCATGACGGCGTGCGCCACGAGACCGCCCATCGGGTCGTGCCGGATCAGGTCCCGCAGCCGGGACCTCGACGCCCGCCCCTCGTTGCCGGGGTACAGGTGCTTGCCGAGTCCGACCGCATGGGCCAGCGCGGCGAGCGCCGCGGTCCGCGGGTCCGGCGGAACGCCGGTGCGGATCGCGCTGTCGAGCCGGGCACGGATCTCCCGGCTGATGGCCGTGTCCGTCGCCTGGTAGCGAGTCGTCGGCAGCACACCGCACATCTGGCCCGCGACGGCATGGACCATGCCGCAGCGCTCCAGGTGAGCGAGGTACACCTGGCGGAGCCCCAGCCGGGGTCCGCCGATCCAGTGGACGGCCCGAACCGGGCTGCCGCGCCTGCGCAGCAGTTCCAGTGCGGAGTCCAGAGTCGGATCTCCTGTCGGCCGTGGCATCACCACGGCGATACGATCCCCGTCAGGGGCTATCCGTCCTGCCAGAGCCAGCTCCACTAGCTGTGCCCCGGCCAGGCCGAGGTCGAGCGACTGCGGCTGCGCCGTGGTACCCGTGGCCGGGTCCAAGGCGAGCAGCAGAAGCTCCTCCGGAATTGTTCTGCGGCTCCTGCCCATCCATGCCTCCCCGCGTGGATGAGTGACAGGGTGACGCCTCTCACATTCATCTGTCGAGAGCGCCTGGTCGCTTTGTGGGGGAACCAGCGCTATGTCGTTCTCGTCTAGCACGTGAGCGATGCTCCCGACGCGGGACACTGTTAGACATTCGGACAGCCGGACGCGGCGCGATCGAGGAGGAACTGGTGGCGGGCGAGTCCCCCGACAAGTCGGTTGATGAAGGAACGCCGGGGGTGGCGAGGTCCTCCGCGGAACGTGACCCGAGGCTGTCGGTGTTCCGTCCGCGGGAACCCGAATCCGGCAAGGGAGACGCCGACGGCGCGAGCGACGGTTCCACCGCTCGTGAGGCGGCGGAATCCGGGTCCTCCGGTCGGGTGGAGTCCGACGCGGATACGGATACGGATACGGACACGGATGCGGACTCCGGTGCCGGTGCGGCCGCCGACAGTGAGCGTACGGCGGTGTTCCGCGCGCCCAAGGTGGACGCAGTCCCGGGTTCCGCTTCCGCTTCCCCGTCCTCCGCTTCTGCTTCTGTGCGGGGCGAGAGCAAGGGTGAGGGTGCGGGCAAGGGTGTCGCTGCCGACGCCGACGACGACGCCACCGACGTTCAGGGTGACGACGCGTCTGCCGATGCCGATGCCGAGGTTGCCAGGGCCGCCGAGGTCGGCAAGTCCGGCGGGGACGCCCGGGAGGCCAAGCCCGCGAGTGCAGTCAAGGACTCGGCCAAGGCTGCGGCCGCGGATGACGAGGCAGATGCCGACGCCGACGGAGACGTAGACGCCGAACGGGATTCCGGATCGCGTTCCGGTTCGGGTTCCGATTCGGAGCCGGTCGGTGCCGACGAGGCGTCCGCCGAGCCGGTCGAGGAGAAGTTCGACAGCGAGCTCACCGTCGAGCGCACCGCCGTCATCCGTGCCGTGAAGCCGGCTGCCGGCAAGGAGCCTGCCCGGCAGGGTGACCGGCCGTCGGCCGACGGGTCCGCGGACCGGGCTCCGTCGTGGGCCAAGACCGGTGCCGCCGCTCCCGGCAAGCCGGCGGCGGACGAGAAGGACGAGAAGGACGGGGCGGGCGCGGCGTCGGACGGCGACGAGCGCACCGCCGTCTTCCGTGCCGTGCGGCCGGGTTCCGGCTCCGGCTCCGGTTCGGCTCCCGCCAAGCCCGGCGAGGGTGGGTCGGCCAAGCCGTCCGCTGCCGCGGGTGACTCCGACAGCGAGCGCACCGCCGTGTTCCGTGCGCCCAAGCCCACCGCGGGTTCGGGCCCGGCCGCTCCCGCCAAGCCGTCCGCGGAGGACTCCGACGGCGAGCGCACCACGGTCTTCCGTGCCGTCAAGCCGCCGGCCGCCGGCCCCGCCGCCGGTGCGCCCGGCGCCTCCCGGCCTGTACCGCCGAAGGCCGCCGCCGGGGGGAAGCCCAGCACGTTCGTACCGCTGCGCTCGGACGACGCGCCCCCGCGGGGTGCCTCCGGTTCCGGGTCGGCGGCGCCGAAGCCCGCCGGGGCCGCTGCCGCGCCCGCCGAGCCGGCTCAGGCCCGTACCGCGACCCCGCCCCGGACCCCGGCCTCGACCCCGGCTCCGGGGTCGGCCGCGGCCGGCGCCTCGACCGCGGTTCCCGAGCGGACCGAGCGGACCACGCAGCAGCCGCTGCCGCCGCGGCCGCCGCTCGACCTGCTCGCGGAGCTCACGAACAACCCGCCTCCGCCGCCGACCCCGCTGCGGACGTTCGTCCGGCGGCTGAAGATCTACACGCCGATCGCCGCCCTGCTCCTGGTCATCCTGGCCGTCGTGCAGCTGGTGCGCCCGCTGCCCGAGCCGCAGCTCAAGATGACCGCGAAGGAGACGTTCACCTTCGACGGTGCCGCCCCCGCCATGCCCTGGCCCAAGGAGGGTCAGGCGTTCATGGCGGCGTCCGGCCTCGGCACCGTCGGCAGCTTCGGCGAGCAGAAGCCCGTTCCCATCGGCAGCGTCGCCAAGACGATGACGGCCTACGTGATCCTGAAGAACCACCCGATGAAGAAGGGTGAAAAGGGTCAGATGATCGACATCGACAAGACCGTGGTGGAGGAGGGCAAGAAGGACGTCGAGAACGAGTCGACGATCAACAACCTCAAGGAGGGCGACAAGCTCTCCCAGTACGACGCCCTCGCCGGGCTCATGCTCCCGTCGGCGAACAACGTCGCGCGGCTGCTCGCCCGCTGGGACAGCGGCGGCGACCAGGAGGCGTTCGTCAAGAAGATGAACGACGCCGCCAAGGAACTCGGCATGACCAACACGACGTACACGGACCCCTCGGGTCTGGAGGCGACCACGGTCAGCACCGCCGAGGACCAGGTCAAGCTCGGCCTGAAGGTCGTCGAGATGCCGGAGCTCATCGCCATCACCAGGCTGAACGGCTTCACGGACCAGTACGGCAAGTGGTGGCGCAACTGGAACGACCTCATCGCACCGGGCAACGGCGCGCTCGGCATCAAGACCGGCTCCACCACCAAGGCGGGCGGCAATCTGCTCTTCGCCGCGGAGAAGAAGGTCGGCAACACCAACCAGCTGATCGTCGGCGCGGTCCTCGCCCAGTACGGCACGCCGATCCTCGGCACCGCCATCAACCACAGCAAGAACCTCATGGTGGCCACGCAGAAGTCGCTGACCAACGCCGCCGTCGTGAAGAAGGGCGACGTCGTCGGGTACGTGGACGACGGGCTCGGCGGCCGGACCCCGGTCGTGGCCACCGCGGACGTGCAGGCGGTCGGCTGGCCCTCGCTCACCGTCAAGCTCAAGCTGAGCGGCGGCGACGGCAAGCTCCCGCAGACCGCCACGGCGGGCACCGAGGTCGGCATGCTGACCGTCGGCGAGGGGGCCAGCCAGGTGAAGGTGCCGGTGGCGCTGAAGAGCGACCTGGCCGCGCCGAGCATCGGCAGCAAACTGACCCGTATCGGCTGATCACCGCCGACACCGGTGACCTGTGACCGGCGCCCCGGGCAACCCCGGGGCGCCGGTGCGCGTCTAGGACCCGGAACCGGAACCGCGACGGGACGGAACGAACGAATGGCAGAGCAGTGACCACCGCAGAGCAGCAGGGCGGCCGCAGCGGATCGGAGGCCGTCGACGGCCCCGCCGAAGCCCCTGCGGCCCCTGCCGTCGCTCCCGCCCCTGCCGTCGCTTCCGATGCCCCCGGCGGGTCCGATGGGCCCGGTGGGCGCGGCGGGCCGCTGGAGTGGGCCCGGCGGCATCCGGTGGCCGTCGCCACGGTCGTCGCCGCCGTCCTGCACGTCGTGTGGTTCTACGTCTTCGCCAACAGCGGCGGCGACCTCGCCGCCCAGGACGCGTGGGCCGAGTTCGTGGGCCGCCATCCGGACTCGGCGTACAACCTGGCCTGGTACGGGGGCATGCACCCCGTCTCGTACAGCGTGGTCTCGCCGTACGTGATGTACATGCTCGGTGTCCGGACCACGATGATGATCGCCGGCACGGTCTCGGCCGGGCTGCTCGCGCTGATCCTGACCCGCTGCCGCGGGGCCGTGCGCCAGCCGCTGTGGCCGGCCCTGGCCGGGGTGTACGGGCTGTTCTGCAACGCCCTCTCCGGCCGGGTCACCTTCGGGCTCGGTGCGATGTTCGCGCTGGGCGCCGTCGCCGCGGTGTTCTGCTGGCCCCGCAGCTGGGCCCGGCGGCGCTGGGCCAAGGCCGCGGTGGCGGCCCCGCTGGCCGGGCTCGCGACCGCCGCCAGCCCCGTCGCGGGACTGTTCCTCGGGGTGGTCGCGGCCGCGCTGTTCCTGAGCCGGCGGCGGCCGGGGGCGTACGCCCTGGGGCTGGCCCCGGCGGCGGTCGTCGGGCTGTCGGCGTGGCTGTTCCCGTTCTCCGGGACGCAGCCGATGAAGCTGGGCTCGGCCGCGCCGCCGTTCCTCAGCGCGCTGGCGGTCCTGCTCCTCGTACCGAAGCGGTGGAAGACGGTCCGGCTCGCCTCGGCGGTCTACCTCCTCGGCGTGTTCCTGACCTGGGTGATCGACTCGCAGGTCGGGTCGAACGTCACGCGGATGGTCATGCTGTTCGGCGGGGCCGTGCTGCTGGCGGCGCTGCCGTACTCGGCGCGGCGCTCGCGGCACTGGTACGCGGTGGCGGCCGCGTTCACCGGCGTCACCGTGTGGATCACCTCGAACAGCATCACCGACATCGTCCGCACCACCCCGGTGGCCGCCTGGAACCGGGAGCTCGCCCCGCTGGTCGACCAGCTCCGCAGGGCCGGCGCCGACCGCGGCCGGGTCGAGGTGGTCCCGGCCAGCAGCCACCGCGAATCCTCGGCCTTCCCGGCGTACGTGAACCTGGCGCGCGGCTGGAACCGGCAGGCCGACCTGGAGCGGAACCCGCTCTTCTACGACGACACCCTCACCGCCGAGAGCTACCGGGCCTGGCTGGAGCGCTGGGCCGTGCACTACGTGGTGCTGCCCGCCGACAAACCCGACTCGGGCGGCGAGGCGGAGGCGAAGCTGCTGCGCGAGGGGCTGCCGTACCTGCAGTTGGTGTGGGGCGACCCGAACTGGCAGCTGTTCAAGGTCGACCGGCCGACGGACCTGGTGTCGGGGCCGGCCACGGTGGTCCGGGCCGGTGCCGACCAGCTGGTCGTCGATGTGAAGGCCCCGGGGCGGGTCCTGGTGCGGATCCCGCACTCGCCGTGGCTGGGGCTGGTGGATTCCGCTGGCAAGGCCCTGCCGCCGCCGCAGGAGACGTTCGCGTCGCGGGCCCGGGGCGGCGGCGGGAGCGGTGGTGCGGGTGCGCTGCCGAAGGAGTACGCGAACACCGCCGGCTGCCTGTTCAAGGCGGATCCGGACGAGTTCGGGGACGTGTGGACCGAGCTGCTGGCCCCGGCGCCGGGGGAGTACCGGGTGGCGGGGAAGTACCAGCTGCCGCGGGGCACGCCCTGCCCGGAGGAGCTGTTGCAGACGGTGCCCGGGCCGGCGCAGGGGCCGGCCCCCGCGGGCCGCTGACCGGGGCGCGGGCGGCTACCGCCTGGTAGGGCGGTCCCGCCCGGGTGCGACCCGTGGCATATGTGCGTACGATCCCCATAACCTGTAAATAGACCGATTGGATGCTTCCCGAGGGAGTTGACGCCGGGATGAGCAACGAGCGCCAGAAGCGGATTCTCGAAACGGCGGAGCCGGGCCGGGCGCCGCGGTCCATGGGGCACGGGTTCGACGGGCCGGTGCCCAGCAAGGTGAAGGGCGGTCTGCACACGAAGGCCAGCCTCAAGCGGGCCGGCACTCCGCAGGGCGACCGCATCGGCGAACGCAGCAAAGGCCTGAGCTGACCCGTCGCGATCCGCCGCGACCAGCCCTCCCGGCCCTGACCGGGAGGGCTTTCGTGTGCCTCGGGGGTGTCTGCCGGCGCGTCATGTGGCAGGTGCGACTTGCGTGTTGGGTGTTGCAGCTGCGACGTAGGTTGATAGAAGTAGACATACTTTCGAGTGAACTGAGGGTCTGAACCGTTCGAGTGGAGTGTGACGACAGCGGTCGCCGACACCGGCTGAACGGGCTGCTGGCGCAGGGAAATCGGGTTCGACGGGGGAGCGGGACGTTGATGACGGGGTGGTCCGGGGCCGAGCGGCGGCAGGGGGGCCGGCGATGAGCGACAACGCACCCGTCGATCCGGCGGAGGTGCCGGTCTTCACGGGTGATCTGGTGGAGCTGGACGCGCAGGTCAAGGCGATCTCGTCGGGTGGGGCGGC
>NZ_JBVHVT010000159.1:0-6768 GCF_055564695.1 Streptomyces sp. NPDC029014 | reverse complement strand
CGGGGCGTTTTTTTTGTTTTCCTTGGGGGGAGGGGGTGGGGTGGGGGTGGGTCGCATGCCTTTTTTCGGCTCCCCCCTTCTCCCCCCCCCCCCCCCCCCCCCCCCCCCCCGAGGGACGGGCGGCTCAGCCCACGACGTTGACGGGCCGGTAGGCGTGGTAGCCGTCGCGGCCGTTCACCCCGTAGGAGTGCCGCTTCCAGCGGGTGCCGACCCCGCCGGCCTGCTCGTAGGACGCGTAGACGGTGTGGGCGCTGTCGGCCCAGCCGTCGAAGATCACGACGTGGCGCCGGTCCGCGCTGTTGCTGTCGGCCTTGAGGACGAGGTCGCCGGGGACGAGGTCCTTCATGGCGATCCGGCGCGTGAACCCGTCGTTCTTCAGGGAAACGGTGTTGGGGCCGGGCTTCGGCAACCCGAGGGCCATGGACACGTAGCCGGAGCAGTCCTGCCGGTATCCGTCCTTCCACCGCTTGGTCTGGCTGTAGGGCACGGGGCGGCCGTTGTCGGCGGTCAGCCAGGTCTTCGCCCGCGCCAGCACCTCGGCCCGGGTGAGCCGGGGAGCCGCCTGCACTGCCGGGGCCGCGTGGGATTCCGGCGCCGCCTGGGCTGCCGCCGCCGGGGAGGCGGCAGGAGCCGCGGGGGCGGAGGGCGCGATCAGCACGAGGGAGCCGGCGCACAGCATCGCCGTCAACGTCGCGCTGACCCAACGGCGGGTGGTCTTCTTGGACATACGAAGTCTCCTGTTTCTCGCGTTTCTCGTGTTTCCTGCGTTGCTCGCGTTACTGGTGTTGCTTGCGCGCCTGGTGTTGCTCGACTGCACGCATGCGCACCCCGCAGCGGACGGAGGAGGAGGGACGTACGACGGTCCGCGCGATCAGGGCGCGGCCGCCGCCGATCCGGCCCGTACGGGCCGGTGACGGACACCCGACGCCAGGGGCACCGGGCCGCGGTGCGGCGCTCGGCACCGGCTGCGGGGCCGGACGAGAAGGAGTCTGCGGGGGCCGGGAAGGCCGTCGCAACGCTGTCCCGTTTGCTTCGGCGATGTCGGGATCCCTATGGTGCTGACCTGCTGGGACACGACCATCCCGGGACACGGGGCGGCCTGCCGGGGCAACGGCGCGCGGCCGTCGGAAGGGGGCGGGCATGACGGGCCTCGACGGACAGCACCCCAGTGCGGGGCAGCAGTTGGGGAATGCGCTGCGGGCTCTGCAGCGGCGATCCGGCCGGACGCTGCGTTCGCTGGAATCAGAGGTGCTGATCAGCGACTCGTCGCTCTCCCGCTATCTGCGGGGCAGCACGGTCCCGCCGTGGGCGACCGTCCGCGACCTGTGCCGGGCCCTGGGCGCCGATCCCGCGGAGTACCGGGCGTTGTGGGAAGCGGCGGACCGGTGCCAGCCGAAGCCGCCCCCGGCGGCGGGCGGCCCGACCCCCACCGCCCCGGGGACGGGATCCCGGTGGCGCCGGTGGCGGCGTACGGCCGGTGCGTGGGCGCAGCACCGCTGGGCGTGGGCCGTGGGCGGTACCTGCGCCGGGCTGCTGTGCGGGGGTGCGCTGGCGGCGTTCCTGGCGGGCGCTGCGCAGGAGTCCGCGCACCCGGCGGCGGCCGGGCCCCAGGGGGCGCGGCCCGCCGACCACAGCCGCATCTTCGTCAACCGCGTCACGGGCAACTGCCTGGACCACAGCCTCGACAAGGGGCTCCGCTCCTTCGAGCCCAACGGGCTGAGCTACCAGCGGTGGACGGTCCACCCGAATCCCGACGGCAGCAGCGAGCTGCGCAACCACGCCACGGGCGCCTGCCTGGACGGCGGCGCATCCGGGTTGCGCGGTGCGTCCTGCAGCAAGGCCGTCACCCAGCAGTGGGCGGTGACGGCCTTGGCGGACGCCTCGGTCGAGGTCAGGAGCCGGAGCTCCGGGACCTGCCTGGAGGACGGCGGGCAGGGGCTGCGGGCCGTGCCCTGCGACGGCTCCGACCGGCAGAAGTGGGGCTGACGGGGCCGGGGCCCGCGGCGCCGGTCAGACGCGGGGGACGCCGTCCGTGAAGTCGAGGCCGGCGGAGTACAGCAGGCGCCGATCGGTGCCGTCGGGGCTCCAGCCGTGGAAGAGGATCCGGTCCGTGCCGTCGGGGCCGGTCACCACGTCCTGCCCGCCGGGACCGCGGACCGCACCCCCGAGGGAGTCGGTGGACAGGAGCGGCTCCGGCGCCTTGACGTAGGGGCCGGTCAGGCGGTCGGCCACCGCGTACCCCGTCTTGTAGCGGTGGTCGGCGTAGGAGTCGGCCGAGTAGAGGAGCACGTAGCGGCCGTCGCGCCGCACCAGTGTCGGGGCCTCGACGAGCTGCCCCTCCCACGGGAGGTCCTGGCCGATCAGGGGGACGGGATCGCCCGTCGTCCGGGTGCCGTCCCAGGAAACGGGCTGCAGGTGGATCCGGGTGGGCAGGCCGCAGCAGTTGCCGTCGTTCTTCCACAGCAGGTAGCGGCGGCCGCCCTCGGTGAAGCTCGCCGCGTCGATGGCGCCGCCCTGGGCGGCCGGGCAGACCAGCGGTCCCGGTCCGGCGGGCCGGAACGGGCCGTCCGGGGAGGAGGAGAGGGCGACGCCGATGCACTGCCTGCCGCTGGCCCGGTCGCGGGCGGTGTAGTGCATGGTGAAGCCGCGGCCGTTCGCGAAGACCTCGGGCGCCCACACGAGCGAGCGCGTGGGCTCCGCCCAGTCCCCCGGGCGGGGCAGGGGGTCGGTGTCGACCGGCGCCCAGTGCACCAGGTCCGTGGACGTGGCGTGCTGGATGGTGACGGCCCCGCTGTTGGTGGCGTAGGCGTGGTAGGTACGGCCCTCCTTGACCACGTCCGGGTCGGGGAAGTTGCGGTCCAGCACGAGGGCGGCCCGGGCGGGCGCTGCGCCGTCGGCCCCGGCGGGTGCCGCGGTGAGGAGGCCCGTGACGAGGACGCCGGCGGCGGTGACGGCGACCGAGCGGCCGAACCGGCTTACGACTGTGGGGAACACCTGTCGTCTCCTTGAGTACGAGGAATCGCGTGCGGCAGGGTTGTGCGCGGCGATGCCGCGGGCGGGCCCCGCCTCCCCTGTCGACGGGCTAACGTCCGGGGGCGCCTGCGGGTCGCGGCCAGGGCCGCGGAGGGCGCCGCGCGTGCATCGCCACCGCGGGCTCGGCCGACCGGCTACGCGTGCCCCGGACCCGCCGTGGTGAGGGTGGCCAGCAGGTCGCGGGCGAGGCGGAGGTTCCGGTGGTCGGCCTCCAGCAGCGGCTCGGCCTCACGGAGGGTGCGGACCAGCAGGGCGCGGGCCTCGCCGGACCGGCCCGCGACGTTCAGGGAACGGGCCCGTTCGACCCGGGCGTAGACCGTGTGCGGGTGGTCCGGGCCCATGACCCGGGTGCGGTCGGTCGCCAGCGACTCCCAGGCGGCCAGGGCCTCAGCGGTCCGTCCGGCCCGGGCGGCGAGGGCGGCGCGGGTGCTGCGCACGGCGAGGGTGTGCGGGTTGTCGGGGCCGAGGAGGCGCTCGGCGTCGGCCAGCAACTCGGCCGCCTGCTGCTCGATCCGGGTGGGATCGCCTGCGCCGTACCAGATCAGGCTGCGCCGCGTGGCCAGCACCTGGGGGTCCTCCGCGCCCTGGACCGGTAGCCGGTCGGCGAGGAGGCGGGCCAGCTGTCGTGCGGCCTCGGCGTTGTCGCCCGACTGCCCGGTGAAGTGGGCGAGTTGGTGGCGGGCGGCCAGGGTGTCAGGGTGGTCGGGGCCGAGGACGGCCGCCGTGTCCGCGGCCAGGGTGGTGAACAGGGCCGCCGCGGCCCGCGGATTGCCGGCCTCGCCGGTGAAGAAGGCCTGCTGGTGGCGGGCGGCCAGGGTGTCGGGGTGGCGGGGCCCGAGCCGGTTCTCCCGCCGCCGGGTGATCCCCGCGAGCTCCGCGGCCGCCCGGCGCGGCCGCCCCGCGTCCCCCAGCGTGATCGCGAGCAGGAAGTCGGCGCCGGTCACCCCGCCCCGCCGGGCGCGGGACAGCGCCTCCGCGGCCCGGCGCGACCGCCCCTCCTGGTGGGCCAGCAGCCCCATGTCGTACGCCTCGGCCGGCGTGACCCGGGTGACCAGGGTGCGCCACAGGTGGTCGGGCACCGGGGCCAGGCCCGGCGTGTCGATCAGGTAGTCGAAGGCCGCGTACCCCTGGGAGTAGTTGCCGACCAGCAGGCCGCTCGTGGCGTACGCGGCCGCGCAGGCCCAGTCCATCGCGTCGGCGAACGGCTCCGGTTGCAGGTCGCCGCCGCCGCGCGCCGCCAGGTAGGGCACGTGCAGCTCGCGCAGCCATTCCCGGCTGACGGGGCGGCGCAGCCCGGCCCGCCTGCAGTCCACCGCTGCGGCCACCACGGCCGCGCCGCGCGGATTGGCGCCGGGAGCCCACGCGTTCTGCCAGCCGGCCAGCAGTTCCGGTCCGGCCGCCAGGACTTCGGCTATCCCGAAGCGCTCCCCCGCCCGTAAGGCCGCGTTGATCCGCGGGTCCTGCCGGTGGTCCGCGGCCCGCCGGCGCTCCTGCGGCGACCAGTGCCGGGCGAGCCGTACCACCTCCGCCCGCTGCAGTACGTCGCGCTGGGTGCGCCAGGCGTCCCGGTCGGAGCCGGTGAGCCGGCTCTCCTCGCGGGCGTCGAAGCGGCGGTACTCCTCGGTGCGCATGGTGGCCAGCACCACGCGTCGGCCCGGCGGAGCGGCGGACGGCCCGGCCAGCATGCCGGTGGTCAGGCCGCCGGCGCCGAGGAAGTCCTCCAGGCCGTCCAGCCACAGCACGGACCGCCGGCGGCGCGCGGCCGTCCGCACCGCCAGCGGCAGCGCCGCCCGGCCGAGGGGGCGGACGAAGGCGTGCCGGGGGAACAGCGAGCGGGCCGCCTCGTGCGCCAGCCGGGACTTGCCGGCCGTGGACTCCCCCACGAGCAGGACGAACCCGGCCCGGCGGAGGGCCTCGCGCAGCTGCGGTTCCACGTCGCGGCGGATGTAGGCGGGGGCCGCAACCGGGGTCCGGCCCCCGTCCCCCGGGTACCCGTCGGCGGGGTGGGCTCCGGCCAGTTCGGGGCGGTCCACCTGGCGCAGCGAGGGGATCCGGCCGGCCGGGCTGCGCAGCAGGGCGTCCGCGCCGGCCGCGCTCCCGAACCCGGTCCCGGTCCCGGTGGCGCTCCCGCCTCCGGTCGGGTCGTGGGGCGGCAGGAGCCGTTCGGCGGACAGCCCGGACAGCGTGGTCACGGCGGCGCCGATGCCGGTGGCCCATGCGCCGCTGGTCCACACCGAGGCCAGGGCGAGCGCGGCCGCGCCGAGGCCCACCGCCCCGAGGTAGGCGGCCCAGCCGCCTGCGCGGCCCCGCCTCCGTACGAGCAACACCGGCATGCCGCCCCCAGCCCGTCCCGTGGTGGAGCTCCATTCTCGCCCCGGGTGCCCGTTCGGTACCCCGGCTGGAAGGTTGCGGTCGGACGGCATCGGATTCCGTGACATACGTCACGGCTCCCGGGCCGGAAACGGAATCCTCGGGCCCGCACCAGCCAACCGACATTTCGATATTTGTCCGTTTTGGAATCGACATTCCCCACTCCGGTGGAAACGGAATCCGCGGCACTCGTTCCCCGGGCTGCGTTTTGCCTGCTCGCGTCCGCTTCTGGCCGGCCATCAGGCCCTTCCCGGAGATGTCGCAATGCAGCCATACATGATCCGCGGCTCGTTTCAAGCCGCGCCACCGATCTCCCCTGCGTATTAGTAGCCATAACTTGCCAGGCCGTTGCGGGGCTTTTAAGAATGGCGACTCCTCCGGCGCTTGCGTTTCGGGCGCCGGAAGCTTCGCGATCACCGAATGAGGTCACGCATGCAGAAGCACCGGAAGAAGAAAAAGCACTACAGGAAAATAGCGATCGCCGTCGGGGCCCTCGGAATCGTGGGTGTGCCCACGGCCGCCATGGCCTGCTTCGGCGGGCCGGACTCCGTCCCCACGCAGGCGGCCGGCCGGCACCAGATGCGCCCCTGGCACGGCGCCCCCACCTTCGCGCCCGTCCCCCCGGCCTCCGAGGCACCGGTCACGCTCCCGACCCAGAGCAGCCCCCCGGCAGCCGAGAGCGGCGCCCCCACGGCCGAGAGCGCCCCGGCAGCCCCCGCTGAGCCGGTCGCCGAGGCACCCCGCCGTACGCAGCAGCAGCCGATGAGGAAACCGGTCACCACCGCGAAGCCGCAGGTCCAGGCGCCGAGCACGCCCAAGGCAGCCGCGCCCCCGGCCGCCTCCGGTGTCGCGGGCGAGATCCTCGCGCTCGTCAACCAGGAGCGCGCCGTGGTCGGTTGCCCCGCCCTCACCATCAACGCGAAGCTGACGGCGGCCGCCCAGAGCCACAGCCAGGACATGGCCGCGCACGCGAACATGTCCCACACGGGCTCCGACGGCTCCGACCCGGGCCAGCGCATCACCCGCGCCGGATACACCTGGAGCACGTACGGCGAGAACGTCGCGTACGGCTACAGCACTCCCGCTGCGGTCATGGAGGGCTGGATGAACAGCCCGGGCCACAAGCGGAACATTCTCGATTGCTCCTTCAAGGAGATCGGTATCGGCTACGCGGGGCCGAACCATTACTGGACGCAGGATTTCGGCGCGGCACGCTGACGCACCGCCATCGAAAAGACAGCGCACCGCGCGCGTGTGGGGGGGGGGGGGGGGGGGGGGGGCCCCCACCAAGGGGGGCGGAAAGGAAACCCCCCCCCCACCCCGCCCCCTGGGGTGTGCCCTCCCCCCCCCCCCCAGGGGGAGCTT
>NZ_JBVHVT010000158.1:0-6899 GCF_055564695.1 Streptomyces sp. NPDC029014 | reverse complement strand
GAACAGGACGTCCTTCAACGGCAGTTCGAGCAGCGCATCGAGACGCTCGCACACCGTGTCGAGCGCATCCGCGAACACCGGGAAGAAGTCGTACAGCTCACGACCCATGCCCAGGCGCTGGCTGCCCTGCCCGGTGAACAGGAAGGCGACCTTCCCAGCGACCGGCGAGCCCGTGACGACGCCCGCCGCCGAGTGGCCCTCCGCCAGGGCGGCGAGACCGGCCAGCAGACCCGCACGGTCCGCGGCCACGACCGCAGCGCGGTCCTCGAAGCGGGCCCGACCGGCCGCCAGCGACCAGGCGATGTCGACCGGACGGGTGTCCGGCGCGGAGAGGACGAAGTCCTGGAGGCGACGTGCCTGCTCGCGCAGCGCCTGCTCGCCCTTGCCCGTGAGCACCCAGGGGACGACGGGCGCCGCCTGGTCGGTCTCGGGCGCCGTCGCCGCTTCCAGGGCCGGCGGCTGCTCGATGATCGTGTGCGCGTTGGTGCCGCTGATGCCGAAGGACGAGACGCCCGCCCGCCGCGGACGGCCGGTCTCCGGCCACTCCACGGCCTCCGTCAGGAGGGTGACATCACCGGCCTCCCAGTCGATGTGGCTCGACGGCGTGTCGACGTGCAGGGTCTGCGGCAGCACTCCGTGCCGCATCGCCATGATCATCTTGATCACGCCGGCGACACCGGCAGCGGCCTGCGTGTGACCGATGTTCGACTTGATGGAACCCAGCAGCAGCGGCCGGTCCTCCGGCCGGTCCTGGCCGTACGTGGCCAGCAGCGCCTGCGCCTCGATCGGGTCACCGAGACGGGTACCCGTACCGTGCGCCTCCACCGCGTCCACATCGGCCGTCGACAGGCCGGACACGGCCAGCGCTTCGCGGATGACGCGCTGCTGCGACGGACCGTTCGGGGCGGTGAGCCCGTTGCTCGCACCATCCTGGTTGACCGCCGAGCCACGCACCACGGCGAGGATCGGGTGGCCGTTGCGCACGGCGTCCGACTGCCGCTCGACGAGCAGCATGCCCGCGCCTTCGGCCCAGCCCGTACCGTCCGCGGCCTCCGCGAAGGACTTGCAGCGGCCGTCGGCGGAGAGCCCGCGCTGGCGGCTGAAGTCGACGAACGTCTCGGGCGTCGCCATGATCGCGACACCGCCTGCCAGGGCCATGTCGCACTCGCCGTTGCGCAGCGCCTGGATCGCCCAGTGCAGCGCGACGAGCGACGACGAGCACGCCGTGTCGACCGTGACCGCCGGGCCTTCCAGCCCGAAGGCGTACGAGACGCGCCCGGAGGCGATGCTGCCGGAGTTACCGGTGCCGAGGTAGCCCTCGACGCCCTCGGGCAGCTCCTCGCCGTTTCCGTAGCCGGTCGCGTAGTCGTGGTACATGACGCCGGCGAAGACGCCGGTCCGGCTGCCGCGCATCGACGTCGGGTCGATGCCGGCCCGCTCGAACGCCTCCCAGGAGGTCTCCAGCAGCAGGCGCTGCTGCGGGTCCATGGCGAGGGCCTCGCGCGGGGAGATCCCGAAGAACGCCGGGTCGAACTCGGCCGCGTCGAGCAGGAAGCCGCCCTCACGCGTGTACGTGGTCCCCACGTGGTCCGGGTCCGGGTGGTAAAGGGCTTCCACGTCCCAGCCGCGGTCGGCGGGGAACGCGGTGATGCCGTCGCCGCCCGTGGCGACGAGCTGCCACAGGTCCTCGGGCGTACGGACCCCGCCGGGGAAGCGGCAGCCCATGCCGACGATCACGATCGGGTCGTCGGCGAGGCCCGCGGCGGTCACCACCGGCGTCCGCGCACCGGGCGCCGTACCCGCGTGGTCACCGGACTCCCCGTCCACTCCGAGCTCGGCCAGCAGGTGCCCGGCCAGCGCGGTCGGGGTCGGGTAGTCGAAGATCAGGGTCGGGGGCAGGCGCAGTCCCGTCTCCGCCTTGAGGACGTTGCGCAGCTCGACCGCGGTGAGGGAGTCGAAGCCGAGGTCCCGGAAGGCGCGCTCCGCGTCCACCGCGTCGGCGCCGGAGTGACCGAGCACCGCCGCGACCCGGCCGCACACCAGGTCCAGCAGCACACCCTCCTGCTCGTCGACCGGCAGACCCGTGAGGCGGGCCACCAGCGGCGAGCCGCCGTCCGCGCCGACGCCGCTGCGCCGTTCGACGGTCCGGCGTGCCGGGACGCGTACGAGGGCCCGCAGCAGCGCCGGGGTGGTGCCCGCGGACACGGCCTGGGCGCGCAGCACGGCCACGTCGAGGTGCATCGGCAGCAGCACCGCCGCATCCACCGTCATCGCCGTGTCGAAGAGGGCCAGGCCCTCGTCGGCGGCGAGGGCGGCCACGCCCTCGCGGGCGAGGCGGCGCAGGTTGGCGTCGTCGAGGCTCGCGGCCATGCCGCCGCCGTCGGCGGCGTTGCCGGCCTGCGGGGCCCACAGGCCCCAGGCGAGCGAGGTCGAGGTCAGGCCCTCGGCGCGGCGCAGTTCGGCCAGGCCCTCCAGGAACGCGTTCGCTGCCGCGTAGTTCGCCTGGCCGGCGGCACCGAAGGTGGCGGCGGCGCCGGAGAAGAGGACGAACGCCGACAGGTCGAGCTTGCGGGTCAGTTCGTGGAGGTTCCAGGCGGCGTCCACCTTCGGACGCAGCACGGCCGCCACCCGTTCCGGGGTCAGCGACGCCAGGATGCCGTCGTCCAGTACACCCGCCGTGTGGACCACGGCGGTCAGCGGGTGCTCCACCGGCACGGACGCCAGCAGCCCGGCCAGCGCATTCCGGTCCGACACGTCACACGCGACGAGGTCGACGTGCGCACCCAGCTGCTCCAGCTCCGCCATCAGCTCGACGGCACCGGCCGCGCCCGTACCGCGCCGGCTGGTGAGCAGCAGCCGTTGCACCCCGTACGCCGTCACCAGGTGCCGGGCGAACAACCGGCCCAGGCCACCCGTCGCACCCGTGACCAGCACGGTCCCGGACGAGTCCCCCAGCACCACGGCCGAGGACCCGGCGGCGCTGTCCGAGGACGGCACGCGCACCAGGCGGGCGGCGCTCAGCGCGCCGCCGCGGACGGCGAGCTCCGGCTCCCCGGTCGTCAGCGCTGCGGGAACCGCCGCCAGCGACGCCTGCGACGACTGCTCCGGGTCCAGGTCGATCATGACGAGCTGGCCCGGGTTCTCCGACTGGGCGGAGCGCAGCAGGCCGCGCACCGCACTGCCCGCCAGGTCCTGCACGCCCGCACCGCGTTCGACGGCCACCGCTCCCGACGTCAGCCACACCAGGCGCGTGGCCGCGAACCGCTCGTCGGCCAGCCACTCCTGCACCGTCGCCAGCGCCTCGTTCACCGCGGCGTGGACGGCTTCCACCGTGTCGCCCGTGCGGGCGTCGGCGGCGGCCGGGAGGACGAACACCGCGTCCGGAGCCGGTTCGCCGTCGGTGAGTGCCGCGCCGAGTACGCCGGCGTCGGCGTACTCGGTGACGTGGGCACCCGTACCGGCCAGGCCGATCTCGTCGCGGCCGAGCACGGCCCACCGGAGGTCGGCGGCCGCCGGGGCGGCCGCAGCGGGCAGGGCCGCCCACTCCACGCGGAACAGCGAGTCGAGGTGGCCGGCACCGGCCCCCTGCACCTGGTCGGCGGAGGCCGGGCGGAGCATCAGCGACTCGACGGCCGCCACGGGGCGTCCGGTCTCGTCGGCCACCAGCAGAGCCAGCGTGTGCGGGTCGTCGGCCGAGACCGGGGTCAGGCGCATCCGGAGGGCGGATGCGCCCACCGCGTAGAGGGAGACGCCGGCCCAGGAGAAGGGCAGCATGGCGCCCGGACCGTCCTGGTCCGTGTGCTCGCCGTGTCCGATGGCGTGCAGGCCGGCGTCGAGCAGGGCCGGGTGCAGTCCGAACCGGGCCGCGTCACTGCGACCGTCCTCCGGGAGCACGACCTCGGTGAACAGCTCGTTGCCGCGGCGCCACGCCGCCTTCAGGCCCTGGAACAACGGCCCGTAGGCCATGCCGTCGCCGGCGAGGTCCTGGTACAGCCCGTCGATGTCGACCGGCAGGGCGCCGGCCGGCGGCCAGGCGGCCAGCTCGCCGAACTCCTGCTCGGACTCGGGGCGGGGACCGGCCGCGAGGGCACCGGACCCGTGGCGGGTCCAGGGCTCCTCGGCGAGGGCGTCCTGGCGGCGCGAGTACACCGCGAACGGCCGTCGGCCCGCGCCGTCCGGCGCCTCGACCACCAGCTGGAGCTGTACGCCGCCGCGCTCGGGCAGGACGAGCGGCGCCTCCAGCGTCAGCTCCTCCACCACGTCGCAGCCGACCTGGTCACCGGCGCGCACGGCGAGGTCCACGAAGGCGGTGCCGGGCAGCAGGACGCTGTCGTGGATGGTGTGGTCGACGAGCCAGCGGTGCGTGTCGAGCGACAGCCGGCCGGCGAGCAGCACACCCTCCGAGTCGGCGAGAGCCACGGCCGCGCCGAGCAGCGGGTGCCCGGCATCGCCGAGACCGATCGACTCCGGGTCCCCGGCGACGAACGCCGCCGCACTCGGCCAGAACCGCTGCCGCTGGAACGCGTACGTCGGCAGGTCGACCCGGCGGGCACCCGTGCCCGCGAAGAACGCCTCCCAGTCGACGGCCACGCCCTGGACGTGGGCCTGCGCGAGGGCGGTGGTGATCGTCTCGTTCTCTTCGCGGTCCTTGCGGAGGACGGGCACGAAGAGCGCGCCGTCGGTGTCACCGGTCGTGCAGCCCTGGGCCAGCGCGGACAGGGTCCCGTCCGGGCCGAGCTCGATGTAGGCCGTCACACCGGCGGCTTCCAGGGTGCGGACGCCGTCGAGGAAGCGGACCGCCTCGCGGACGTGCCGGACCCAGAACTCCGCGGAAACCATCTCGTCGGTGACGACGGCGCCGGTGAGGCACGACACGATCGGGAAGGTGGGGGCCGCGAACGTCAGCCCGGCCGCCACCTGGCGGAACTCGTCGAGCATGGCGTCCATGTGCGGCGAGTGGAAGGCGTGGCTGACGGTGAGCCGCTTGGTCTTGCGGCCCTGGCCCTCGAAGGCTTCCGCGATGGCGACCGCGGCGTCCTCGTCCCCGGCGATGACGACCGACTGCGGGCCGTTGACCGCGGCGATGGACACCCGGTCGGCGTCGGTCAGCAGCGGCAGGACCTCGTCCTCCGACGCCTGCAGCGCGATCATCACGCCACCGGCCGGCAGCGCCTGCATCAGCCGGCCACGGGCCGCGACCAGGGTGCAGGCGTCGTCCAGCGACAGCACGCCCGCGACGTGCGCGGCGGCGATCTCACCGATGGAGTGGCCGGCGAGGAAGTCGGGCCGCAGACCCCAGCTCTCGACGAGCCGGAACAGGGCCACCTCGATCGCGAACAGCGCGGGCTGCGTGTACTCCGTCCGGTCCAGCGCGGCGGCGTCGGAACCGAAGAGGACGTCCTTCAGGGGCAGTTCGAGGTGGGCGTCCATGCGGGCGCAGACCGCGTCGAGCGCGTCCGCGAACGCCGGCTGGGCGTCGTACAGCTCACGCCCCATACCGAGGCGCTGGCTGCCCTGGCCCGTGAAGAGGAAGGCCGAGGCGCCGCCGCTGGTCACGGTTCCCCGCACCACGCCGGCGGTCTGCTCACCGGCAGCGATGGCGGTGAGGACGGCCAGGAACGCGTCCCGCTCCCCCGCGACGACGACGGCCCGGCGGTCGAGTGCCGACCGGGAGGTGGCCAGGGAGTAGGCCACGTCCGCGGGTTCGAGCGTCTCGTCCGCGGCGATCCGCGCTGCCAGCCGCTCGGCCTGCACCTGCAGGGCGGCGTCGGACTTCGCGGACAGCACCCACGGCAGGAGACCGGGCCGCTGCTGCGGGAGCACGGCCGGCGTGGCGCCGTCGGCCGCCGGAGCCTGCTCGATGATCGTGTGGGCGTTGGTGCCGCTGAAACCGAACGAGGAGATACCGGCCCGGCGCGGGCGGCCGGTCTCCGGCCACACCCGCTGCTCGGTGAGGAGCTCGATGTCGCCGGCGGTCCAGTCGACGTGCGGGGTGGGCTCGTTCACGTGCAGGGTCTTCGGAAGCACCCCGTGCTGCATGGCGAGGACCATCTTCATGACGCCGGCGACACCGGCCGCGGCCTGCGTGTGACCGATGTTCGACTTGATGGAACCGAGCAGCAGCGGCTGGTCGGCCGGGCGGGCCTGGCCGTAGGTTGCGAGCAGGGCCTGGGCCTCGATCGGGTCGCCCAGGCGGGTACCCGTGCCGTGCGCCTCGACCGCGTCGACGTCCGTGGTCGACAGGCCGGCGCTTGCGAGGGCGGCGCGGATGACGCGCTGCTGGGACGGGCCGTTGGGGGCGGTGAGGCCGTTGCTGGCCCCGTCCTGGTTGATCGCCGAGCCGCGGACCACCGCCAACACGGGGTGACCGTTGCGCCGGGCGTCGGACAGCCGCTCGACGAGCAGCATGCCCACGCCCTCGCCCCAGCCGGTGCCGTCGGCGCTCGCGGCGAAGGCCTTGATGCGGCCGTCGGCGGCGAGGCCGCGCTGGCGGCTGAAGTCGATGTAGGCACCCGGCGACGACATCACGGTCACACCACCGGCCAGGGCCAGCGAGCACTCGCCGCTGCGCAGGGCCTGGATCGCCCAGTGCAGCGCCACCAGCGAAGCCGAGCAGGCGGTGTCGACCGTCACGGCCGGACCCTCGAGTCCGAAGGCGTACGAGAGGCGACCGGAGACCACGCTCGCCGCGTTGCCGGTGCCGAGGAAGCCCTCGATGCCGTCCGGAATGACCTGGAAGGACGAGTCGTAGTCCTGGCCGTTGGTGCCGACGAACACGCCGGCCTGGCTGCCGCGGACGCTGGCCGGGTCGATACCGGCCCGCTCGAACGCCTCCCACGTCGTCTCCAGCAGCAGACGCTGCTGCGGGTCCATGGCCAGGGCCTCACGCGGCGAGATAC
>NZ_JBVHVT010000157.1:0-7241 GCF_055564695.1 Streptomyces sp. NPDC029014 | reverse complement strand
GAGCGGGGGGGGGGTGGGGGGGGGGGGGGGGGGGGTGGTTTTTGGGGGGGGGGGGGGGGGGGGGGGGAGGGGGGGGGAGGGGGGGAAGCCCCCCCCCCGGGGGGGGGGGCCCCCCGGCCCCTTCCTCACCGGTCCGACCGCCCGCCTCAGGGGCGGGCGTCGAGCCATTCCTCGACGGACAGCGCCGTCGTCCGGGCGTGCTGCTCCATCATCGTGAAGTGGTTGCCGGGCACGTCCAGGGCGGTGTGCTCCAGGTCCCAGTACGAGCGCCAGTCGCCGTCCGCGGCGCGGGTCCAGTCGAAGAACTGCTCCTGGGCCCGGACCAGCAGGGTGGGCGTCTTCACCGCCTCCGGCTTCCAGCCGGCGAACAGCCGGAAGTAGGCGCCCATCGCCAGCAGCCGGTTGTCGTCGACCGGGACGTAGGTGTCCTGCCGCTCGTCCACCCCTGCCGACAGCCCCGGCTGGATGCCGAGGATGGCGTCGTCGTCGTGCGAGTAGATGTCGATCAGGACCACGGCCTCCGGGAAGACCCCTGCCTCTTCCAGCTTCCCGGCCACCGCGTGCGCGAAGATGCCGCCCGAGGAGTGTCCGAGGAGCACGAACGGCGCCCCGTCCGCATGCCGCAGCACGGCCTCGGCCTTCGCCTCGACGACCGCCCCGGTGGTCGAGGGCAGCTGCTCGCCGCGCACGAACCCGGGTGCGGCCATCGCGTGGACGTCCCGCCGGCCGCGGAACGCGGACGCGAACCGGGAGTACTGGTGCGGCCCGGAGATGGACAGGATCGAGGAGAAGCAGATCAGGCCGGCACCCGTCCCGCCGCGGGAGAGCCGTACCAGGCTCGGCGCCTTGCGGAGCTCGGCGGGCGTCGCGAACGACGGCCGGAACCGGGAGGCCTGCATGAGCAGATCCATGAACGCGCCGGAGGTACCCTGCGTCCCGGCCTCCCGGAGCATCGCCCCGAGGACCCCGGAGGTCTCCTCCCCGCCCTGCTCCGCGGCTCCGTCCGGACCGGCGGGCCCGCCCGCGGCCCCGGATCCGGCGAGCTCGGTGCGCAGTCGCCGGGCGACCAGCAGGGGGGTCGGCTGGTCGAAGAGCAGGGTGGCGGGCAGGCGCAGGCCCGTGACGGCGTTCAGCTGGTTGCGCAGCTCGACCGCGGTCAGAGAGTCCAGGCCGAGCTCCAGGAACTCCTGGGACTCCCCCACCGCATCGGGCGAGGGGTAGGCGAGGACGGCGGCCACCTGGGCCCGGACGAGGTCCAGCAGCGCCCGCTCCTGCTCCTCCTCCGGCAGCCCGGCCAGGCCCTGGAGCTGCCGCGCGGCGGCGGACACCGCCGCGTCGGCGGGACCGGAGGCGGCCTTGCGCAGGCCGCCGCGCACCATGGCGCGGAAGAGCGGCGGGAGGGCGCCGGCCTCCGCCTGGGCGTGCAGCGGCGCCGTGTCGAGGTGCATGGCGACGAACACGCTGCCCCCGGTCAGGGAGGACGCCGTGTCGAAGAGGGCCAGGCCCTCCGCGGACGACAGCGGGGCCAGTCCGGACCGCGCCATCCGCTGGACGTCGGCGTCCGTGAGGTCGCCGGTCATCCCGCTGCGCTGCTCCCACGGTCCCCAGGCCAGCGACACGGCGGGCAGGCCGGCCGCCCGACGGCTCTGGGCGAGCGCGTCGAGGAAGGCGTTGGCCGCGGCGTAGTTGGCCTGGCCGGGGTTGCCGAGCGTGCCGGCCGCCGAGGAGAACAGCACGAACGCGCCGAGGTCCAGGTCGCGGGTCAGCTCGTGCAGGTGCAGGGCCGCATCGGCCTTGGGCTGCAGGACCGCGTCGATCCGTTCCGGGGTCAGGGACGGTACGAGCCCGTCGTCGAGGTGGCCCGCGGTGTGGACGACGGCGGTCAGCGGCCGCTCGGCCGGGATGCCGGCCAACAGTGCGGCGAGCGCGTCCCGGTCGGAGGCGTCGCAGGCGACGACGGCCGCCTCGGCGCCCAGTCCGGCGAGTTCGGCGACGAGTTCCGCGGCGCCGGCGGCGCGGGGGCCGCGCCGGCTGGTCAGCAGCAGGTGCCTGACGCCGTGCTCGGTCACCAGGTGGCGGGCGAGCAGGCTGCCGAGCGCGCCGGTGCCACCGGTGATCAGGACGGTGCCGTCCGGGTCGAGCGCGGGCCCGGCCGGTGCCCGGTCCGCCGCCGTCCCGCCGTCGGGCTCCGTCGCCCGCTCCGGGGCCTGCGGTGCGGGGCGGGCCGCGGGCACCTTCGCCAGTCGGGCGGCGTGCAGGGCTCCGCCGCGGACGGCGAGCTGCGGTTCACCGCTCGCCACGGCGGCCGCGACCAGCGCGCCGAGGTCCGCCGCCGCCGCAGCGCCCCCGGTGCCGTCGCCGGTGTGGTGCGCGTCGAGGTCGAGGATCTGGAACCGGCCTGGGTTCTCCGACTGGACCGACCTCAGCAGACCCCACACGGAGGCGCGCGCCAGGTCGGTGACGCCCTCGCCCGGCCGCGCCTCGACCGCGCCACGGGTGACCACGGCGAGGCGGGCCTCGGCGAAGGTCTCCTCGGCCAGCCAGTCCTGGACGAGCGCCAGGGCCTCGTGGGCCGCCTGCCGGGTGTCCGCGGCGATGGCCTCGGCGGCGGCGGTGTCCGCGGCCGGTGCGGCGTACGGGACGAGCACGGTGCCGGGCAGCGGCTTGCCGGCGACCACCACGCCCGCGAGGGCGTCGAGGTCGGCGTAGACGTCGGCGGTGACGCCCGCCTCGTGCAGCGCGGCCTCGAGACCGAGGGTGTCGGTGCCGACCACGGCCCAGCGTCCGCCCGGGGCGGCGGAGTCGGCGGGCAGGGCGGGCCATTCGAGTCGGAACAGCGACTCGTGGAAGACGGGCCGGGCCGACTGCACGCGGGTCGGGTCGAGCTCCCGCAGCAGCAGGGACTCGACCGACACGACCGGTTCGCCCTGCTCGTCGAAGGCCGTGAGGGACACGGCAGCCGGCCCCGCCGGGGCGAGCCGCACCCGCAGCGCTCCGGCGCCCACGGCGTGCAGGCCGACGCCGGTGAAGGAGAAGGGCAGCCGCATCCGGACGTCCGCGTCCGGTGCCCCGTCGTCCGTGGCGAAGAAGGAGCCGAGGGCGAGGCCGTGCAGTCCGGCGTCCAGCAGGGCCGGGTGCACGCCGAAGTGCGCGGCGTCGGCCCGCGGGCCGTCGGCGAGCGCGAGTTCGGCGAACAGTTCGTCGCCGTTCCGCCACGCGGACCGCAGGTTGCGGAAGGCCGGGCCGTACGCGTAGCCGGCGGCGGCGAACAGCTCGTACAGGTCGGTCACGTCGAGCTGTTCGGCCCCGGCGGGGGGCCACACCTGCGGGCCGGCGGCCGGGAGGGCGGCCGGGGTGTCCGTGGCACCGAGCACGCCGGTGGCGTGCCGCGTCCACGGCTCGTCCGGGCCGGGACCGTCCTCGTCGGCCGCGGTCTCGGTGCGCGAGTGCACCTGGAGGGTGCGGCGGCCCGTGTCGTCGGGTGCGGCCACCGAGACCCTGAGCAGGAGGGCGCCGGGCTCGGGGAGCACCAGCGGGGCCTCCAGGGTCAGCTCCTCCAGGACGGCCGTGCCGGCGCGCCGGCCGGCGTGCAGCGCGAGCTCGACGAAGGCGGTGCCGGGCAGCATGACGGCGCCCGCGGCCCGGTGGTCGGCCAGCCAGGGGTGCGTGCGGAGCGAGAGGCGGCCGGTGAACAGGAACCCTTCCGAGTCGGGCAGTTCGACGGCCGCACCGAGCAGCGGGTGTGCGGCCGGGCCCAGGCCGGCGGAGGTCACGTCGCCGCCGTACGCGCCGTCCTGCACCTCGATCCAGTAGCGGTCGCGCTGGAAGGCGTACGTCGGCAGGTCGGTGTCCCGGGCTCCGGTGCCGGCGAAGTACGCCGCCCAGTCGATGCGGGCACCCCGGGTGTGGGCCCGTGCGACGGCGGTCGTGAGGGTGTCGGCCTCGGGCCGGCGCTTGCGCAGGGCCGGGGCGAAGGCGGCGGTTGCGGCGCCTTCGGTCAGGCAGGCCTGCGCGAGGGCGGACAGCACGCCGTCGGGCCCGAGTTCGAGGTAGGTGGTGACGCCGGCGGCTTCGAGGGCGCGGACGCCGTCGAGGAAGCGGACCGCCTCGCGGACGTGCCGGACCCAGAAGTCGGCCGATCCCATCTCGTCGGTGACGGGGGCGCCGGTCAGGTTGGAGACGACCGGGATGCGCGGGGCGGCGTACGTCAGGCCTTCCGCGACCTTCCGGAAGTCGGCCAGCATGCCGTCCATGTGCGGCGAGTGGAAGGCGTGGCTGACCGTGAGGCGGGTGTTCTTGCGGTCCGGGAGGGCCTCCACGACGGCGACGGCCGCGTCCTCGTCGCCGGCGATCACGACGGCCCGCGGGCCGTTGACGGCGGCGATGCCCACCCGGTCGGTGAGGAGGGGCAGGACCTCGTCCTCCGCGGCCTGTACGGCGATCATCACGCCGCCGGCCGGGAGGGCCTGCATCAGCCGGCCGCGGGCGGCCACCAGGGTGCACGCGTCCGGCAGGGAGAGCACGCCCGCCACATGGGCGGCGGCGATCTCACCGACGGAGTGCCCGGACAGGAAGTCCGGCTTCACGCCCCAGGACTCCAGCAGCCGGAACAGGGCCACCTCCACCGCGAACAGCGCCGGCTGCGCGTACTCCGTGCGGTCCAGCACGGCCGCGTCGGTCCCGAACAGCACCTCCTTCAGCGGCAGTTCGAGGCGCGCGTCCAGCTGCTCGCAGACGGCGTCCAGCGCGGCGGCGAACACCGGCTGGGCGTCGTACAGTTCGCGTCCCGTCCCGAGGCGCTGACTGCCCTGCCCGGTGAACAGGAAGGCCAGCTTCCCGCCCCCTGCGGCGCTGACCGTGCCGGCCGCGACGCCGGGGGCGGCCGGGTCGCCGTCCACCAGTGCGGTCAGGCCGCGCAGCAGCTCGTCCCGGTCGCCGGCGACGACCACCGCACGGTGGTCGAAGGCGGCCCGGCGAGTGGCCAGTGACCAGGCGACGTCCACCGCAGCGGCGTCGGGCGCGTCCTCCAGGTGGGCGCGCAGGCGGGCCGCCTGGGCGCGCAGCGCCCCGTCCGACTTCGCGGACACCAGGTACGGGAGCGGCAGCGGGGACGCGGTCGGTGCCGCGCCGTCCGCCACCGGGGCGGCGGCGGGGGTGGCCGTCTCGTCGGGGGCCTGCTCGATGATGGTGTGGGCGTTGGTGCCGCTGATGCCGAACGAGGACACGGCGGCGCGGCGCGGGCGGCCGGTCTCCGGCCAGGTGACGGTGTCGGTGAGGAGCGAGACGGCGCCTTCGGACCAGTCGACGTGCGGGGTGGGCTCGTCGACGTGCAGGGTCTTCGGCAGGATGCCGTGGCGCATCGCCTGGACCATCTTGATGATGCCGGCGACACCGGCGGCGGCCTGCGTGTGACCCATGTTCGACTTGATCGACCCGAGCCACAGGGGCGCGTCGGCTGCGCGTTCGCGGCCGTACGTGGCGAGCAGGGCCTGTGCCTCGATGGGGTCACCGAGGGTCGTGCCGGTGCCGTGGGCCTCGACGACGTCCACCTCCGCGGCGGTCAGGCCGGCGTTGGCCAGGGCCTGCCGGATGACGCGCTGCTGGGAGGGCCCGTTGGGGGCGGTCAGGCCGTTGGAGGCACCGTCCTGGTTGATCGCCGAGCCGCGGACCACCGCCAGCACGGGGTGGCCGTTGCGGCGGGCGTCCGAGAGGCGCTCCACCAGCAGCATGCCGACGCCCTCGCCCCACGCGGTGCCGTCGGCCGCGGCCGCGAAGGGCTTGCAGCGGCCGTCCGTGGCCAGGCCGCGCTGGCGGCTGAACGCGATGAACGTACCGGGGGTGGCCATCACGGTCACACCGCCGGCCAGCGCCAGGTCGCATTCGCCGTTGCGCAGGGCTTGGGCGGCCAGGTGCAGGGTCACGAGGGAGGAGGAGCAGGCGGTGTCGACCGTGACGGCGGGGCCTTCGAGGCCGAAGGTGTAGGAGACGCGGCCCGAGGCGACGCTGCCGGAGCTGGACGTCCCCATGTAGCCCTCCAGGCCGGCGGGGGCGCGGTGCAGGAGCGTGCCGTAGTCGTTGTACATGACGCCGGCGAAGACGCCGGTGCGGCTGCCGCGCACGGTCGCCGGGTCGATGCCGGCCCGCTCGAACGCCTCCCACGACGCCTCCAGCAGCAGGCGCTGCTGGGGGTCGGTGGCGAGCGCCTCGCGCGGCGACATCCCGAAGAACACCGGGTCGAAGTGGTGGGCGTCGTGGAGGAAGCCACCGGCGGTGCTGTAGCTGGTGCCGGCCTGGTCGGGGTCCGCGCTGAACAGGCCGGCGAGGTCCCAGCCCCGGTCGTCCGGCATGTCCGAGATCGCGTCGCGGCCGTCCAGCACGAGCTGCCACAGGTCCTCGGGCGAGCGCACGTCGCCGGGGAAGCGGCAGGACATCGCCACGATGGCGATCGGCTCGTCGTCGTGGACGGTGACGGCGGCCGGGGCTGCGGCCGCTGCCGCCTCCTGGCTGCCGAGCAGCTCGGCGTAGAGGTACTCCGCCAGGACGGCGGGGGTCGGGTAGTCGAAGACGAGGGTGGCGGGCAGGCGGACGCCCGTGGCCGCACCGAGGCGGTTGCGCAGCTCGACCGCCGTCAGCGAGTCGAAGCCGACCTCGTTGAACGAACGTGCGGGGTCGACCGCTTCGGGGCCGGCGAAGCCGAGGACGGCGGCGACCTGGCCGCGGACCAGCTCGACCACGGCGTCCTGCTGCCGGTCCTGCGGGAGCGCGGCCAGCTGCCGGGCGAACGCGCCCCCGGCACCCCGGGCGGCACGGCGTACGGGCATCCGCACGAGGCCGGAGAGGAGCGGCGGGAGCATGCCGCTGCCGGCTTGGGCACGCAGCGCCGCCAGGTCCAGCTTCACCGGGACCAGCAGCGCCTGCTCGGCGGCGCAGGCGGCATCGAACAGGGCCACGCCCTCCGCCGCACCGATGGCGTCGACACCGCCGCGGCCGAGGCGCGAGACGTCCTCGGCGTCGAGGGCGGCGCCCATGCCGCCGGTCTCGGCCCACAGGCCCCAGGCCAGCGAGGTGCCCGCCAGGCCGGCAGCCCGGCGGTGCGCGGCCAGGGCGTCCAGGAAGGTGTTGGCCGCCGCGTAGTTGGCCTGGCCAGCGCCGCCGAACACGCCGGCGGCGGAGGAGAACAGGACGAACGCCGACAGGTCCAGCTCACGCGTCAGCTCGTGCAGGTTCCACGCCGCGTCCAC